>NZ_JBFRLK010000102.1:0-37954 GCF_041469805.1 Vibrio sp. 10N.286.48.C11
CGCAACCACATTACAGTTAAACGCGATAGCGGTTAACTAATGCGATACTAGCTCAGTTGGTAGAGCGCAACCTTGCCAAGGTTGAGGTCATCGGTTCGAACCCGATGTATCGCTCCACTTTCTTCTAAAAAAGCTAATAAGTACTTTAAACCTCTGTGTTTAAAGGCGACCACAAAGGTCACGCTCTTTCTTTAATGCTGCGAAGCATAATCCCCCAAAAAAGCAAATAATCCTCCATCATGGTGGATATTTTTTTGTCTTAAATTTTTCTTAGCAACTGAAATGCTAGTAAACATCAGGTCTCTGAAGCAGACACTTGAGGTTTTTCACATCTATAAACAGACTTATCCACAAAATGTTAGGTGTGGATAACTTGGTTGATAAAGTTGTTTCAGGCTTAATTCTTTACCTATCCCTAAAAGATCTTTCTTGTTTTCAATATATTAGATGAATCGCAGCGATCGTAACTTGTTGTTTTTTATCAAGTTGGATGCCTATCTTGGATTTAATAAAAGATCGTTAACTTGTTGTTTTTTGATCTTAATCATTTATCGGTACTGTGTTTAACTTTGCTCGGGTGTCGGAAGTTTACGAGAGTTCTGAATTTTTTCCACATTGTTAGAATTGAGAACAAGGTCAAACATTGTTCTAAAATTATGTGCAACGAGTTGTCTTAAATATTGGACTATCGATGTGGGTGTCGCTGTCAATCGTTGATACCAAAAGGGCTAGGCGTCTCTTGGTAATCCTTTCTCTACTATACGTATCAGTCTGTGCTTTTTGGTGGAGATTTTGCTGTTACTTTTTTGCACACAGCTATTTTTCTGCGTAGAGCTATCTTCTTGCACACTGCTAGCGTTGGGTAACTGCTGTAGTTGTTTATTCAAAGCCCACTCAATATGCACATCAAGCATTTCGTTTTTGCCTTGATGAGACTCCAGGGTTTCAATAATGCGTTGTTGAAATGGTGCATTGCCCATCGCAACAAAGATATTGCGTAACCACTGGGTGTGGCCGATACGTCTGATTGCTGAGCCTTCCATTTTCTTTAGGAAGGTTGCTTCGTCCCAACTTGAAAGTGAAACCAGATCGGCTTCTTGGAAATCTTCTCTGCGGTGAAAGTCTGTTTGCTCTGTGAGTTCGGCATGACGATTCCACGGGCAAACTAACTGACAATCATCGCAACCGTAGATACGGTTACCAATGGCATCTCTATACTCTTCAGGGATCACACCATCATATTCAATGGTTAAGTACGAAATACATTTGCGCGCATCAACCACGCCATCAGCAATAATGGCACCCGTTGGGCAAGAAGTGATACATGCGGTGCATTTGCCGCACTCATCAACACTGGGTTCATCCGTGGGAAGAGGGATGTTAACTAACAGCTCCCCTAGAAAGAACCAAGAGCCAGCGTCTTTATCAAGAATTAATGAGTGTTTACCTGTCCAGCCCAACCCTGCTTTTTGAGCGAGTGGTCTTTCCAAAATGGGCGCTGAATCGACGAAAGGGCGTGAGTCTAAACCCTCGACCTCTTTTTCAATTCTTTGTCCTAGCTTTTTCAACTGGTTACGGAACAATTTGTGATAGTCGCGGCCTAAAGAATAGCGGCTGATGTAGCCTTGAGTGGTATCGCTTAGGTTAGAGGCGAACTGAGCTTCTGGTGGTAGGTAGTTCATTCGAGCGCTGATCACTCGAATTGTGCCTGGGTGAAGTTCATCAGGACGTGCACGCATCATCCCATGTCGAGCCATCCAATCCATTTCGCCGTGGTTGCCTGCATCTAGCCATGCTTGAAGAGGGGCTTCGTGTTCACTTAAATCAACATCGCAGATGCCAACTTTTTGAAAGCCCAGCTCTTTTCCCCAGATTTTAATTTTTTCAGCAAGATGGTCTAGATTCATGGCTTATTTCTTATTTTCTCTGTTTTACAATTAGAGATAAGGCTAATTAAAATTAGGTTCGGCAAAAATGGGGGCGGATCTTAACGGATCTTAGTGGTGTTGACCAGAACAGACGCGTTTTGAGCAGTATTTTTCATAGAACTTACACTTGAGTGCTTGTCTCCCAAAAGCATCACGGTTTACTATTCTTGTTCTTTTGATTTTTATATAGTCAACGATCGATTTTTAGAGAACGTATTCATGAGCACGAAACAATTTACTTTGAAAGATGAACAAGCAACGATTCAATTAGGAACGGAGCTTTCGAATCTTTGCTCACAGCAGACGACTATTTATCTGCATGGTGATCTTGGCGCAGGCAAAACGACCTTTAGTCGTGGCTTTGTAAAAGCACTTGGCCATCAAGGAAATGTAAAAAGCCCAACGTATACTCTAGTTGAACCTTATCAACTTGCAGATTGGCAGGTGTACCACTTTGACCTTTATCGCCTAGCAGATCCTGAAGAGTTAGAGTTTATGGGAATTCGTGACTATTTTACGCCGGATGCTATCTGTTTGGTTGAGTGGCCTGAGAAAGGTTATGGGATGCTACCAGAAGCCGATTTGGATATTGATATTCGTTACCAAGACGATCACCGTATTGTTTCTTTAACCGCTAATAGTGAATACGGACAGCGCTTACTTAGTCAGTTGGAGTTATGTTGATTTCTAAACGCCTTATTTCAACAGTGGCCATGATGGCTGCTGTTTTTTCTATACTGTTTTCTTCACTTGTTTCTGCAAACTCACTGAAAAGTTTAAGGGTTTGGCCTTCTCCAGAAGAAACTCGTGTGGTTATCGACTTAAAATCAGAAGCGGACTTTAGCTATTTCACCCTGAGTAGCCCGAGTCGCTTAGTGGTTGATTTAAAAAATACCAGTCTTGCGACTAAGTTACCGGTCGAGGTGAAAGACAGCCCTGTTCTATCTAAGATTCGTAAGAGCTCACCGCCAGACAAAAACACCTATCGCTTGGTTTTTGAGTTAAAGAAGTCGTCTAAAGCAGAATTATTCAAACTGAGCCCGACCCCAGGTGGTCAGTATGGACACCGTTTGGTGATCGACTTACCTCATGGTGCGGCAAGTAAAGCGACATCGACACCGAGTAAGCCAACGGTAAGTAAGAACATTAATCAGGTTAAGCGCCAGAAAGATATTCTAATTGTGATTGATCCTGGCCACGGTGGTGAAGACCCAGGTTCGATTGGTCCTACGCGTAAATACGAAAAAGACGCGACTCTGAGTATTTCTAAGAAGTTAGCAGCTCAACTGAATGCGGTCCCGGGGATCAAAACTCGTATGACTCGTAATGCTGATTACTTTGTGAACCTGAATCGACGTGTTGCGATTGCTCGAGAGAATGAAGCTCACCTGTTGATCTCTATTCACGCCGACGCCTTTACGACGCCTCAACCAAGAGGTGGTTCAGTGTTTGTATTGAACACTCGACGCGCAAATACAGAGATCTCTCGTTGGATTGAGAATAAAGAGAAACAGTCTGAATTGCTTGGTGGTAGCGGTGCAGCGTTCACAAGCAATATTGATGATAAGAACGTAAACCAAACCCTGCTTGATTTGCAGTTTAGCCACTCTCAAAAAGAGGGCTACAAACTGGCAACGGCAATTCTGTCTGAAATGGGTAAGGTTGCGAAACTGCACAATAGCAAGCCGATTAACACCAGCTTAGCAGTATTACGTTCACCACAGATCCCATCAGTACTGGTAGAGACAGGTTTTATTTCGAATCCGACGGAAGAGAAGCTTCTTTTCCAACGTTCGCACCAAGATAAATTGGCACGAGCAGTGACTAAAGCGGTGGTTAAGTATTTGAAGGCTAACCCGCCTGAAGGGATTATTTTGTCTAACGCAACGTCATCAACGGGCAGCGTGAGCCAACATAAAGTCTCTCGTGGCGAGTCTTTGTCTGTGATTGCGAGCAAATATGGTACGTCGACACAGACGTTGATGAAGTTCAACAATCTGAAATCGAGCAGCCTAGCAATTGGCCAAGTACTTAAGATTCCAGGCAGTGCTTCAACTTCATCATCAAGCAGTGCGGTTAAAACGAAGACCATCACTCACACGGTTAAGTCTGGAGAGTACCTAGGTAAGATCGCCAGCCGCTATAAAGTGTCGGTGGCTGATATTAAACGTGAGAACCGTTTGAAATCAGAGACGGTGAGAGTAGGCCAAAAGTTACGTATTACGGTTGAAGTTAAAGATGTTCCTCTGCGCAAACACAAAGTTGCAAGAGGTGATTACCTTGGCAAGATAGCTTCGAAATACGGCGTGAGCGTCAACAGCATTCGCCAAGCGAATAAGCTAAGATCTGACAGTCTAGCTATCGGCCAAGTGTTGATTATTCCTCACAAGTAGTCTTGGGAATGCTAAACAGCTTCAGGTATATCAATGATAAAAAATAAGAACTAGTGCAAACGTAGCAGCGTTTCCATCAATGGCAGTAAGGTAGCTATAAATATGACGATCAAAATACTGCCAGCTCGGTTAGCTAACCAAATCGCAGCGGGTGAGGTGGTAGAAAGACCCGCTTCTGTTGTAAAAGAGTTGGTTGAGAACAGTTTGGATTCTGGTGCGACACGTATCGATATTGATATCGAGAAAGGTGGCGCCAAGATGATCCGCGTTCGTGACAATGGTAAAGGCATCGTAAAAGATGAGCTTGCCTTGGCACTGAGTCGTCATGCTACCTCCAAAATCCACACTCTTGATGACCTAGAGGCGATCGTCAGCCTTGGTTTTCGTGGTGAAGCGCTGGCGAGTATTAGCTCGGTTGCGCGCTTGACCATGACTTCACGCCCTGCCACTCAAGATCAAGCTTGGGCAGCACACAGTGAAGGTCGTGATATGCAGGTAAAACTGCAGCCAGCAGCACATCCTATTGGCACTTCGGTTGAGGTGTTGGACCTGTTCTTTAATACGCCAGCACGCCGCAAATTCTTACGCACCGAGAAAACTGAATTCACCCATATTGATGAGTTGCTTAAACGCATCGCATTGAGTCGTTTTGATGTGACGATCAACCTTCGTCATAACGGCAAGATGATTCGTCAGTACCGCGCTGCAAAAACACAAGTTCAAGCAGAAAAGCGAATCGCTGCGGTATGTGGCAATCCTTTTGTTCGCCATATGCTTAAAATCGAACTTGAGCATCAAGGCCTAAAACTTCATGGCTGGATCACCACGCCAGAAGGAGCAAGACAACAAAGCGACCTGCAATACTGCTATGTGAATGGTCGTATGATGCGTGACAAGCTGATCAATCATGCGATTCGTCAAAGCTACGAAACCAGCCTGCGTCCAGACCAATTCGCGACGTATGTGTTGTTCATTGAACTCGACCCACATCAGGTGGACGTGAATGTCCACCCTGCAAAACATGAAGTGCGTTTTCATCAAGCGCGCCTTGTGCATGACTTTATTTACCAAGCATTGAGTGATGGTTTAGCACAGAGCAAGCAGATCGATGCTGCACCAATCAATCAGTCGGCTTTTCATCAGTCAGAAGTGATTCATCATCAGCAAGATAGTACGAGCTCTGCAGTTGATGGTGTTGCAAGTTTCGCTGAGCCAGAAAGCGTAATGCCTAGCAGTTCGGATCAAACCCAAGTTTCGGATAGGGTGCGACACGCTATTGAGCAAACGCCTGCCTACCCGAGAAAAGCAGAATCAGAGCACGCTTTTGATAATCCTCAACACAGTGTTAATGATGGTGGGCGACACTATGTTTCATCAATTAGCCCAAGCTCATCAACCAGTCCAAGTTCATCTGCTGGCCGAAGCTCGGCTACTAGTGACAGCAGTTTTACCGGTTCCTCTCGCCAAGAGTGGATAGAGTCTCGACCTGAACCTAAAAAAGAGAAAGAGCCACACCAACATCATGGTGAACCCGCGCCATCTAAGCGAGAAGTGAAAGCCTATAAAGAGCTTCTGAAAACGCCAGATTTTGATGAGCAAGTTGTACAGCCTTCACTTTCTCAAGAGCATGTGGCACCAGTAGAAACCAGAGACAACTTAGAAAATAAAGAAAATAAAGAAAATAAAGAAAATAAAGAAAATAAGCCTGCTCAACAGAATCCTGTTCATTTAAAGCCAAGAGCACCTGTAACGGACTTGGGCAAAGCGGTCTCGATTGTGGAACGTCAGTATCTGGTAATGGGCAATAAGAACGGCAGTGTGCTGGTTTCCTTGGCTAAGGCTGAGTTATTGCGTGTTGTTGGTCAGCTTGATACTCGAGGTGGTGCGTTAAAAAGCCAACCGTTATTGGTTCCGTTATCTATCAAGCTTGGTAGCGAGCTGGTTGAGGTGGCGAAGGCGCTAAGTCCAACATTGGCATTACTGGGGATTGAGCTTAAGGCGCGAAACAGCGAGGCGGTAATGGTGATGGGCGTGCCTTCTCCTTTAAGGCAGCAAAACTTACAAATTTTGATCCCAGATCTGTTATCTTACGCGGCTTCAATAAATGCCCAGGGTGCAGTGAAGCAACCTAATGACATGTTGTCAGCTTTGGTTAACTGGATCGGGATTCAAACCGCACAAGTAAAAAGCGACTACACTTTATCTGAAGCGGTTCAACTAGTTGGGGAACTAGAACAACTTTGGCATGGTCTACTTCCATTAGATGATCCAGAGTTTGTTAATCCTATCGACTTTTCAGCGACTATAGCCGCGTTTACGGTTTAATTTTTTCGCGACGACCTTTGTCTTTTTAGCTGAATACGTCGCGACACAAAGCCCTTTGCTAAAAAGCGCTAAAACAGAGAAGCAAATACAAAATATCATGACTGAAAAATTACCTTTAGCGTTGTTTTTAATGGGCCCAACGGCGTCAGGAAAAACAGATTTAGCTATCCGCTTACGTCAGAAATACCCTGTAGAGATCATCAGCGTCGATTCGGCATTGATCTACAAAGACATGGATATTGGTACCGCTAAACCGGATGCGGAAGAGCTTGAGCTCGCGCCTCATCGCTTGATTGATATTTTGGATCCAAGCGAAGCGTATTCTGCGGCAGATTTTCGTCGTGATGCGATCAATGAAATGAATAAGATTGTAGCGGAAGGCAAAATCCCGTTACTTGTTGGTGGCACAATGCTGTACTACAAAGCATTGTTGGAAGGTTTATCGCCATTACCAGCCGCGGATCAAGAGATTCGTAAGCAGATTGAAGCGGAATCTATCGAACAAGGTTGGCAGGCATTGCACGATCAATTAAGAGAGATAGATCCCGTATCCGCTGAAAGAATACACCCAAATGATCCACAAAGGCTTTCAAGGGCATTGGAAGTTTACCGAATTTCGGGTAAAACATTAACAGAGCTAACTCAAACGAAAGGCGATAGCCTGCCATTTCGTGTAAAACAATTTGCAATAGTTCCCAAGGAAAGGACTGAACTCCATCGCCGCATTGAGCTGCGTTTCGAGAAGATGATAGAAGCTGGGTTTGAAGATGAAATGAAGGCGTTGTACGCCAGAGAAGATCTTCACCCTGAACTGCCATCGATCCGATGCGTTGGTTATAGGCAGATGTGGGATTATTTAGACGGTAATTGTGATTTAGACGAAGCGGTTTTCCGTGGTGTCTGTGCAACCCGTCAGTTGGCCAAGCGACAAATCACCTGGTTGCGCAGTTGGGATGATTTAACTTGGTTAGATAGCGAAAACATTGATCAAGCGTTAGAAACTCTTTCAGATGCAATAGCATCTGATTAGTATTGCTGTGTATAATGTGATCGCTTTTGCGTGAATATACTCTGGAAAGGATCCGTTATTGAGGCTTTTAAAAATCACAGCCTTTCAATAACAACGGAGTTTTTTTATTCATTTAGCTCAGATGCAAAGGCCGCACCTTTTTGTGCACCACTAGCTAAATAATTACAACAAAATACAAATAAGGAAAATAAAATGGCTAAGGGGCAATCGCTACAAGACCCATTCCTAAATGCACTCCGTCGTGAGCGCATTCCAGTCTCTATCTATCTTGTTAACGGCATTAAGCTGCAAGGTCAGATCGAGTCTTTCGATCAATTCGTGATCTTATTGAAGAACACAGTAAACCAAATGGTTTACAAGCATGCGATTTCTACTGTGGTACCTGCTCGCGCAGTTAGTCACCACAGCGGCGAGCAACGCACGCCATCTGATCGTCCAGAGAAGACTGAAGATTAATCGTTCAATTTGTACAGCTTGCGCTGTAATAAGGAGTTGGTTGCTTGTTTGACCGTTATGAATCCGGCGAGCGAGCCGTACTTGTTCATATCAACTTCACGCAAGAGGGAGAATGGGAAGATCTAAGCGAATGTGAAATGCTGGTCTCCTCAGCGGGGGTAGAAACGCTACAAGTGATTACTGGTAGCCGACAATCCCCACTCCCTAAATACTACGTTGGAGAAGGTAAAGCCCTAGAAATCGCA
This sequence comes from Vibrio sp. 10N.286.48.C11, assembly GCF_041469805.1. Taxonomy (NCBI): domain Bacteria; kingdom Pseudomonadati; phylum Pseudomonadota; class Gammaproteobacteria; order Vibrionales; family Vibrionaceae; genus Vibrio; species Vibrio sp. 10N.286.48.C11. The sequence continues at coordinate 8,378 of NZ_JBFRLK010000102.1, forward strand.
CAAGCTGTTCAGCTGACCGGTGCTGAAATTGTGATTTTTAACCACTCCCTCTCTCCTGCCCAAGAGCGCAACCTCGAGCAATTGTGTAAATGTCGTGTGATTGATCGCACGGGTTTGATCTTAGATATTTTTGCACAACGTGCGCGAACTCATGAAGGTAAGCTACAAGTTGAGCTCGCTCAGCTTCGTCATATCTCTACCCGATTGATTCGTGGTTGGACTCACCTTGAAAGGCAGAAAGGTGGTATTGGTCTTCGTGGTCCAGGTGAAACTCAACTGGAAACCGATCGACGTTTGTTGCGTGACCGTATAAAGGCAATACTACGTCGTTTAGCGAAAGTTGCTAAACAGCGTGAACAAGGACGACGTGCTCGTAATCGAGCTGAAATCCCAACAATTTCTTTGGTTGGTTATACCAACGCAGGGAAATCAACACTTTTCAATCGCATCACAAGTGCTGGTGTTTATGCGGCAGACCAACTGTTTGCAACCCTAGACCCAACACTACGTAAGATTGATTTGGCAGATGTCGGGCCTGCAATTCTCGCAGATACCGTAGGTTTTATCCGTCATCTACCACACGACTTGGTCGCTGCGTTCAAGGCAACATTACAAGAGACGCAGGAAGCTGACATTTTGTTACATGTTGTTGATGCCAGTGATGACCGTTTTCGTGAGAACATTCAGGCTGTTCATGAAGTATTAGAAGAAATCGATGCTCATGAAGTGCCAACCCTTGTAGTCATGAACAAAATTGACTGCATGGAAGACCAAAAACCTCGAATTGAAAGAGACGAAGAGGGCGCACCTCGCGCTGTTTGGGTTTCTGCAATGGAAGGAGAAGGTATTGAACTGCTGTTTGAAGCTTTAACTGAGCGTTTAGCTAGCCAGATGGTTCAATTCCGGTTGTGTATTCCACATCAACATCAGGGCCGTATTCGCAGCTTATTCTTCGAGATGAAATGTATTCAACAGGAAGAGTATGATGAAAATGGTAACTTGTTGATAGATATCCGAATGCAACAAATAGATTGGTCTAAACTTGAAAAAAGAGAAGGGGCGCTCTTAGGTGACTTTATCGTTACCAAAGAGACTGCTACAGTATAACGTCATATCAAATGATGGAGCTTTCTAATGGCGTGGAATGAGCCTGGAAATAACAACAACGGCGATAATAACGGCCGCGATAATGACCCTTGGGGTAATAAAAATAATCGCGGCGGCCGAGATCAAGGACCGCCAGATCTAGACGAAGTGTTTAGTAAACTAAGTCAAAAGTTAGGTGGCAAGTTTGGTAAAAAAGGTGGCAACGGCAACGGACCATCTATTGGTGGTGGCGGTGCAATTGGCTTTGGTGTCATTGCCGTTATTGCTATTGCTATCTGGTTCTTCGCTGGTTTCTACACCGTTGGCGAAGCAGAAAGAGCAGTAGTACTTCGACTGGGTCAGTTCGACCGTATCGAAGAACCTGGTCTTAACTGGCACCCACGCTTCATCGATGAAATCAGTGATGAGCAACTAGTAAACGTTCAAGCGATTCGTTCTCTACGTGCTGCTGGCACGATGCTAACGAAAGATGAAAACGTTGTGACCGTTGAAATGGGTGTTCAATACCGTGTTTCTGACCCATACAAGTACTTGTATCGTGTAACGAATGCAGACGACAGTTTACGCCAAGCAACCGATTCCGCGCTTCGTGCGGTAATTGGTGACTCACTAATGGATAGTATCCTGACAAGTGGTCGTCAGCAGATTCGTCAAAGCACTCAAGAAACGTTGAACCGTATTATTGATAGCTACGATATGGGTATTCTGATTGTTGATGTGAACTTCCAGTCAGCACGTCCACCTGAGCAAGTGAAAGATGCATTTGATGATGCTATCGCGGCTCGTGAGGATGAAGAGCGTTTCGAGCGTGAAGCTGAAGCTTACCGAAATGACATTCTTCCAAAAGCAACAGGTCGTGCTGAGCGTTTGAAGAAAGAAGCGGTGGGTTACTCAGAGCGCACAGTTAATGGTGCTCTAGGTCAAGTTGCTCAATTCGAGAAACTGCTACCTGAATACCAAGCTGCTCCTGAAGTAACACGTAACCGTATGTACCTAGATACAATGGAAAAAGTGTACTCAAGCACATCGAAAGTCCTGATTGATTCTGAATCAAGCGGTAACTTGCTATACCTACCAATTGATAAGCTAGGCGCACAAGGTGGTTCTCAGTCGGGCTCTCGCCCTGCAAAAGCATCATCAACTTACGATCAAATTGAGTTAGAAACTCAAGCGGATCCAAAGCCTAGCACTCAAACTCGTTCAGACAGTTCACGCCAAGGGAGATACTAATAATGCGTAAATTAATGATCCCTGTATTAGTTGTGACGATTGCCCTTCTATTGATGTCAGTGTTTGTGATTCAAGAAGGTGAGCGTGGCATGGTAATTCGTTTTGGTCGAGTTCTCGATGACAACGGCGTATCACGAATCTATGAACCAGGTCTGCACTTTAAACTACCGATGTTTGATCGCGTAAAAGTACTTGATGCTCGTATTCAAACGATGGATGGCCGTTCTGACCGTTTCGTAACATCAGAGAAAAAAGACGTTCTAATTGATACTTACGCAAAATGGCGTATTGCTGATTTTGGACGTTTCTATCTGAGTACCGGTGGCGGTAATATCATGACGGCAGAAGCACTTCTTGAGCGTAAAGTGACAGATGTTCTTCGTTCTGAAATTGGTTCTCGTGAAATTAAGCAGATCGTATCAGGCCCTCGTAATAAGGACATCCTGCCAGACTCTGCTGATAGCGAAGTCGTCACAACGGTAGCGGCTGCAGAAGCACTAGAAGTTGATGGCGAACGCGATAAGATCATGGAAAACGTTTTGTCTGGAACGGCAGAAAGTGCGATGGCTGATTTAGGTGTTGAAGTTGTTGACTTTCGAATGAAGAAGATTAACCTTCCTGACGAAATCAGTGAATCTATCTACCGCCGTATGCGTGCAGAGCGTGAGTCGGTTGCTCGTAGACACCGTTCACAGGGTCGTGAGAAAGCGGAAGTTATCCGTGCTCAAGCTGAGCTAGAAGTGGCAACAGTTCTTGCTGAAGCTGACCGTACAGCTCGAATCACTCGTGGTGATGCGGATGCAGAAGCAGCGAAAATCTACTCTGATGCGTTCAGCAAAGATCCTGAGTTCTACGGCTTCATGCGTTCATTGCAAGCTTATGAGACATCATTTAGCGATAAGAGCGACATTCTAGTACTGGATCCGAAGACTGACTTCTTCCAATACATGAATCAAGCAAGCGGCGCTCCAGCAAAATAAGCTGATGCGTTAGCGAATGCTTAGCTTAATAAGCAAAATACGTTAAAACTTAAAAGGCTCCCATTGTGGGAGCCTTTTTGTTTTCTATGACTTCTTTCAGGAGGAGACATGTTTGTGGATTCACTATTGGGGCGCGAGGGAAGGCGCTTAACAGAGTGGTACTTATAAACAGATTAGTACTTATAGAAACTAACGGTAGGTCATGAAAGCGATAACCGCTCCTGCCACCACAAGACAGCCTCCAATGCGGCGCAGTTGCGTGTCTGGTTGCTCGCTCAGTTGCGCGACCATGTTTCTCCAGCCATTGGGTGCAATCAAGGGGCCGAGCCCTTCCACAATAAGTACGAGCCCAATAGCGAGCCAAATTGATTGAGACATGGTTCTGCCTTTTGTCTGTAAAAAAGCAATGATATCAGTATCTTTACACATCTGCCCCCAGTTATGGCTGGTTTATTTTTGTACAGCGTTAACGTTTATGAACAAAAAGTGACTGCAAGAAGTGTGATTCAGTGCTAGAATCCATTTTTAATTAGCAACAGAAATTGGAAAGATGGGAAATAACGTAGTCGTTCTAGGCACCCAATGGGGTGATGAAGGTAAAGGTAAAATCGTTGACCTTTTAACTGAAGATGCAAAATACGTGGTTCGCTACCAAGGCGGTCACAATGCAGGTCACACACTTGTAATTGACGGTGAAAAAACCGTTCTTCACTTAATTCCATCAGGCATCCTACGTAATAACGTTAAATGTGTTATTGGTAACGGTGTAGTATTATCGCCTGACGCACTTCTAAAAGAAATGAAGCCTCTTGAAGATCGCGGTATTCCAGTACGTGAACGTCTTTTCATCTCTGAAGCTTGTCCTCTAATTCTTCCGTACCACATTGCAATCGACAACGCGCGTGAAATCGCTCGTGGCGCTAAAGCTATCGGTACAACGGGTCGTGGTATCGGTCCTGCTTACGAAGATAAAGTTGCTCGTCGCGGTCTACGCGTTGGCGACCTTTTCGATAAAGAAGCATTTGCTGAGAAGCTAAAAGAAGTGATGGAATTCCACAACTTCCAACTAGAGCACTTCTACAAAGCTGAAACAGTAAGCTACGAAGAAGTTCTTGAGCAAGCGATGAGCTACGCAGACATGTTAACTGCGATGGTTATCGACGTAACTGACGAACTAGACGCAGCACGTAAGCGCGGCGACAAGATCATGTTCGAAGGTGCTCAAGGTACGCTACTAGATATCGACCACGGTACTTACCCATACGTAACGTCTTCTAACACGACTGCTGGTGGTGTTGCTGCAGGTTCTGGTTTCGGTCCTCGTCACATCGGTTACATCCTTGGTATTACTAAGGCTTACTGTACTCGTGTTGGTTCAGGTCCATTCCCTACTGAGCTATACGATGGCCTTGAGAAGCAAGACCCAGTTGGTAAACACCTAGGCGATGTTGGTCACGAGTTTGGCGCAACAACTGGTCGTCTACGTCGTACTGGTTGGTTCGATGCTGTTGCTATGCGTCGTGCAATCCAAATCAACTCTCTATCTGGTATGTGTCTAACTAAACTAGACGTTCTAGATGGCCTAGAAGAACTAAAAATCTGTACTGGTTACAAGATGAAAGATGGTTCTATCCTAGAAGTTTCTCCAATGGCTGCTGAGTCATTCGAAGAAGCGACGCCAATCTACGAAACAATGCCTGGTTGGTCTGAAAACACATTTGGTGCTAAATCTATCGACGCGCTTCCACAAGCTGCTCTAGATTACATCAAGCGTATCGAAGACCTAACTGGCGTTCCAATTGATATCGTATCAACTGGCCCAGATCGTAACGAAACTATCATCAAGGTTCACCCATACGGCGCATAATGCCTGCTGAGTGATTACCAGGCACGAACAGTGCTTTGATAATAAAATAGTTTTCTAAAAGCCGACTTTATTAAGTCGGCTTTTTAATACCTGCAATTTAGCCGTTCACTCTTTGATGGTGATCTTTTAAGCGTCATCAGGCAAAATATTGCCCATTAGCGGCAAGTTTTGTCTAAAGCCGTCGGGGTTATTGCCGATACAGATATCATGGAAAGTGAAGTTCACCCTGTTTTGTGCGTGTAGAAATCCTCTGCACCCCTCAATAGATAACTTTAGCGACAGATAATAGAGTGCAGGTATGAAGCTACGAATTGTGGCAGCTTCATTAATAATGGCGCTGAGCTCACCCTTGAGTCATGCTAATTTGGCTGATGTGGGAGAGCCCGTTCCAATATATACAGAAGCTGAACTGATTAATTTAATCGAAAATAATCAACATCTAGAGCGAGTGAAAGCTGATAAGTGCCAGTTAGTTGAAGATATCGTTGCTCGTGCAACGCGTATTAGCTTGCCTTCTTATGAGTTTTTATACGGTGATATGTTGGCTTGGGGTGTGTGTGTTCCACAAGATGAAGAGCTTGGCCTTTACTATATGGAAAACGCGGCACATCAAGGTTTACCCGCTGCATTAGAGCAGTTAGGTCGTTATTACTCTCGTGGTACTTTGGTACAACAAGATCAAGAGCGTGCGATTCCGTATCTACGTGAAGCGGCCTCTATGGGCAACTTAAGTGCGAGCATTCACTTAGCGGAACTCTTGTTACGTGACTACGGTAGCCCATTGGATTATGAAGATGCTTACCGTTGGTTGTATAACTCGGTAACCGCAGATCAAAGACAACACAGACGTATCACTGTGCTTCGTAGCGGCCTGGAACAGAGAATGCCAGACAATATTATTGCTCGAGCAAAACGTCGAGACGTGTTCTGGTAATACCGAGCAAGAAGCCTGTAATGATCCCTGCACTTATTGTTACAGGAAACAAGACTTAAAAAGCCCCGCCTAATTTAGTTAGTGCGGGGCTTTTTACGTTTAGGAGGTCATGCTATTCGATTGCGAGTTTATTGAACCACCTCACCAGACTCAATCACCGTTTCACGAACAACCTTGGTGAAATCGAGTGCTTCTTGACGAATCTTATCTTCGTCTACCGTTAGCATGTCGCGATCTTGCATGATGATCTTGCCATCAACGATGGAGTGACGAACATTGCCTGAGTTAGCTGAGTACACCAGTGCTGAGTATGGGTTGTAGACTGGAACCATGTTTGGCGCCTTAGTATCGATCACTATGATGTCAGCCAGTTTGCCTGCTTCAAGAGAGCCGATCTTATCTTCCATGTGCAGCGCTTTTGCTGCACCCATGGTCGCCATGTCGATCACTTTGATCGGCGGCATCGCAGCACGATCTTTGTTAACTAACTTGTGAACCTTAGCGACTTGGTTGAATTCATCAATGGTGCTCAGTGTGTTACCAGACATTGGGCCATCAGTACCTAAACCGATACGCACGTTTTCGTCATACATCTTAAGCGCAGGTGATACGCCTTTTGCTGACTTGATGTTAGCACTCATGTTATGAGCCACGCCCATATCCGATTTCTTCACCAGTTCGATATCATGATCGTCAACAAGGATCATGTGTGCACCCACCAAGTTCTTGTTGAGTGCGCCAATGCTGTCCATGTATTGAACCGGGGACAATCCATCAGAACGCTCTGCGATTTTCTCTTCTTCACGGTGTGATTCTGCAAGGTGAATCATTACTGGAACATCTAACTCTAGGGAGAGCTTAGATATTTTCTGCAGGATCTCTGTGGTGTTGGTGTAAGGCGCATGCGGTGCAAACGCTGGTGTGATTCGCGGGTGATCTTTGTATTCTTCAATGAAGTTCAACGCGTACTTAATGCCTTCTTCGGCGTTGGCCGCATCGGCTACAGGGAACTTAATCACCGTTTCACCTAGGATGGCACGCATACCGATCTTATCGACGGTTTTTGCGACTTCATCTTCGAAGTAGTACATGTCGGCGTAAGTGGTCACACCGCCTTTCACCATTTCAACGTTACCTAGGTTGGCACCAATGCGTACCATGTCTCGCGATACTAGCTTCTTCTCTAGCGGGAAGATGTAGCGGTGTAGGCGATCTGGCACATCATCGGCCAACGAACGAAAAACTGTCATTGATACATGAGTATGAGTATTGATGAGACCCGGCATAACGATATCGCCATCAACGTCTAACACTTGCTTAGCTTGGTACTGCTTTTCTAGTGAAGCATCACCAACCGCAATGATTTTGTTGTCTTTGACGACAACAGTACCGCTTTCATAAACCGTTTTGTCTTGGTTCATGGTTAGAACCATCGCATCGGTAATCATCAGGTCAGCCTTTTCCATTGCCGAACTTGCGAATGGGAACAGCGCTAGGCTCGCCATAGCTGAAGCCAATAAAGTGCGTTTTAGTTTCATATCATACCCAGAACAGGAGTTGGTAAAGTGCGTGGATAATAGTGTATTTCATTCATGGCGCAAACGTTTGTTTTATCGTTTGCTTGAAATTTTGATGATAATCTACGTCTATGAAGCGATGTTTCACAAAGTGAAGATATGTATCAATCTGAGGTTATTTGAGTGTTTTCTAAAGCATATCTGTAGCTTACCCCTAGCATCAGATATACTAGGGGTATATACCTTCCTTGCTTAAGCAGGCCCGCCTATGTCAAAAAACACACCAACGTCAGAAAATACGACAGCGACAACCACTGTTGATCCTTTTGCCGACCGAGAGTCGAAAAATTACGATAACCCAGTACCAAGCCGAGAGTTCATTATTTCGTTTCTAACAGACGCGAATATTCCGATGAACCGCAACGATCTATTCGAAGCTTTGGGTCTTGCTGGAGAGGAACAATATGAAGGGCTGCGTCGTCGTTTGCGTGCAATGGAGCGTGATGGACAGCTTATCTTTACTCGTCGTCAGTGCTACGCATTGCCTGAGAAGATGGAACTGATCAAAGGCTATGTGATTGGTCATAAAGACGGTCATGGTTGGGTTCGCCCAGACGGCAGTGTGGGTAAAGACAATGATATCGTGCTGCCGCATCATCAGATGAAAACCATCATGCACGGTGATTACGTATTGGTTCAGCCTACTGACAACAGTAAACGTGGTCGTCGTGAAGGTCGTTTGGTTCGTGTTCTTGAAGAGCGCAAAACGCCACTTGTTGGTCGCTTCTTCCTAGAATATGGCCATTCTTACGTGGTTGCTGATGATTCGCGTATTAGTCACGACATCCAGATCCCTACTGAGCATAAAGGCGGTGCTCGAATGGGTAATGTGGTTGTGATTGAAATTACGGATCGTGGTGGTCGTTCTCGTAACATGATGGGTAAAGTGACCGAAGTTCTTGGTGAAAACATGGCTCCGGGTATGGAAACGCAGATTGCGATCCGTACTCACCAGATCCCACAAGAGTGGCCTGAAGCGGTAGATAAGCAAATCGAAAACCTAGGTGAGCATGTTCCTGAAGAAGCAAAAGAAGGACGTGTAGACCTGCGTAAACTGCCATTGGTTACCATTGATGGTGAAGATGCGCGTGACTTCGATGATGCGGTTTACTGTGAAGCGAAGAAAGGCGGCGGCTGGCGTCTATGGGTAGCGATTGCTGACGTAAGTTACTACGTTCGCCCAGATACAGCGCTAGACAAAGAAGCGATTAACCGTGGTAACTCGGTATACTTCCCGTCACAAGTCGTGCCAATGCTGCCAGAAGTGCTTTCAAATGGTTTGTGTTCATTGAACCCTCAGGTAGACCGTTTATGTATGGTGTGTGAGATGACTATCTCAGACAAAGGTAAACTGTCAGGCTACAAGCACTACGAAGCGGTAATGAATTCTCATGCTCGTCTTACTTATAACAAAGTAGGCGCGATCTTAGATGGCAATGAAGAATTACGTGAGCGTTACGAACCTGAAGTACCACATCTTGAAGAGCTTCATAAGATGTATAAGGTGCTTAAGAAAACGCGTGACGAACGTGGTGCGATTGAATTTGAAACGGTAGAAACTAAGTTTATCTTCAATGCGGATCGTAAGATTGACCGTATTGAGCCAGTAATTCGTAACGATGCACACAAGATCATCGAAGAATGTATGATTCTTGCGAATATCGCATCGGCATCTTACGTAGAAAAAGCGAAAGAGCCTGCGCTGTACCGTGTTCACGAAACTCCGGGCGAAGAGCGCTTAATGGGCTTCAAGAGCTTTTTAAGTGAATTAGGTTTAACACTGGAAGGTGGTCTGTCGCCATCACCAGTAGACTATGCACAACTGATGCAACAGATTAATGAACGTGAAGATCGTGAATTAATCCAAACCATGCTGCTACGCTCAATGAAGCAAGCGGTATACAACGCGGATAACGCGGGTCACTTTGGTTTAGCTCTTAAACGCTATGCTCACTTTACCTCGCCAATTCGTCGTTACCCAGATTTGCTATTGCACCGTGCGATTAAGTACCTTATTGCGAAAGAAGAAGGTCGTAACAGCGAACGTTGGACGCCAACTGGTGGTTACCACTACACTTTCGATGATATGGACTTCTACGGCGAGCAGTGTTCAATGACTGAACGTCGTGCTGATGACGCAACGCGTGAAGTAAACGACTGGTTGAAGTGTGAATACATGCAAGACCATGTCGGTGAGGTGATGGATGGTGTGATTGCCAACGTGACTGGTTTTGGCTTCTTTGTTCGTCTAACTGAACTGCACATTGATGGCTTGGTACACATCTCAGCGCTAGCGAATGATTACTACCAATTTGATGCTGTTGGTCAGCGTCTAGTGGGTGAAAGCTCAGGTAATATCTACCGCTTGGGTGATTCGGTTAAAGTGAAGGTTTCTGCGGTTAATTTAGAAACTCGCCAAATCGACTTTGACTTAGAAGACACTGATCGTCAGCCGCGTGGCAAAGGCAAAACAGCCAAGAAGCGTGCAGCAGAAGCGATGAAAAAGGCGAAAAGCAAGAAGCGCTCAGCAGTGAAGAGTAATAAGCCAGGTGTATCAGCGAAGCCTATGGTTGAGCCAACTAAGCGACCTGACGGAAGCAGCGAAGGCCCTGCTAAGAAGAAAAAGCCAGCGAATAAAACCGGTGCTGCTAAAGCTCGCGCTAAGAAAAAGCGTGCTGCAAGCCGTAAGCCAAAGGCTGATAGATCTTAAGGCTAAATAAGGCGCTCTGCTAATCAGGTTTAGCGCCTAACTGATTTAATTTAATGCGAGAGTATCAGGCGTAAGACGCATACTCTCGAAATGAACAACACAGAGGTGGACACATCGGCATTGATGTCATTCATCTCTGAGCAATAAGAGTAAGTTGAGACAATGAGTAACGAATTTATTTACGGTATTCACGCGGTGAAAGCCGTACTAGAAAAAGATCCTGCACGTTTTATCGAAGCGTATGTATTGAAAGGTCGCCAAGACGAGCGTCTTCTTCCATTACTGAACCAACTGCAACAGTTTGGTGTGTCGATTCAACAGATGGGTCGTAAGCCGTTGGATGAAAAAGCACAAGGTGCGAATCACCAAGGTCTTATTGCTAAGGTGAAGCCTGCTAAGCAGCTTAATGAAACTCACCTAGACGATATCCTAGCGCAGCACGAACAGCCTTTGCTGTTAGTTCTAGACGGCGTAACAGACCCTCATAACCTAGGCGCTTGTCTACGTAACGCGGATGCCGCAGGTGTCGCTGCTGTTATCGTACCTAAAGATCGCTCTTCGCCGTTAACAGCAACGGTAAGCAAGGTTGCATGTGGCGCAGCTGAAACGGTTCCTCTCGTGCGCGTAACCAACCTAGCTCGCACAATGCGTGCACTGCAAGAGCAGGGCGTATGGTTTGTGGGTACGGCAGGTGAAGCAACGCATGATATCTATCAAGCGAAGCTAACGGGTCCTCTTGCGGTAGTTATGGGTGCAGAAGGTGACGGTATGCGTCGTTTAACTCGTGAAACTTGCGATGATCTGATTAAGATTCCAATGGCAGGTAGCGTATCGAGCTTAAATGTTTCTGTGGCGTCGGGTATTTGCCTGTTCGAAGCGGTAAGACAGCGTTTAGCTCAGTAATGCGTTAACGCTGCTTTAAGTCTATGAATTTATTAGCGCTCACCACTTGCTGGTGGGCGTTTCTTTTTAGGCTGTTATAGCAAAATCCATCGGTTTGTCGGATGGCTAGATGGCGACAGAAAAACTGTTTCATTATTCACCAAATAGCGCTTGCCAATACCGGGTTCTTTCTATAACATTTGCCGTCCTTAAAACTCGGTCATTTATCTTTAGTTCCTTGCTTCCTCTGGACGACCGGGCCACTCGTGGAAGCTAATAATCCGTAAGGAGCAACCAAATGCGTCATTACGAAATCGTATTCATGGTTCACCCTGATCAAAGCGAGCAAGTTGCTGGCATGATCGAGCGTTACACTGGTTCTATCACTGAAGCTGGCGGTACTATCCACCGTCTAGAAGACTGGGGTCGTCGTCAAATGGCTTACCCAATCAACAAGCTTCACAAAGCTCACTACGTTCTTATGAACGTTGAAGCTGGTCAAGAAGTGATTGACGAGCTAGAAACTGCTTTCCGTTTCAACGATGCAGTTCTACGTAACATGATCATGCGCACTAAAGGCGCTGTGACTGAGCAATCTATTATGCTTAAGCAAAAAGAAGAGCGTGCAGAGCGTGCTCCTCGTCGCGAAGAGCGTACAGAAGCTAAACCAGAAGCAGCTGCTGAGTAATTCTTTTTTGGCTTAACGCCTTAAAAAATTCTCAACTTGTTTTAGGTCATTGATAGTTATTTCGATAATTGTGAAAGACCGCTTTACTAAATTTAAGATCAGGAGATAGCCCATGGCTCGTTTCTTCCGTCGTCGTAAATTCTGCCGTTTCACTGCAGAAGGCGTACAAGAGATTGACTACAAAGACGTAGCAACTCTTAAAAACTACATCACTGAAGCTGGTAAAATCGTACCTAGCCGTATCACTGGTACAAGCGCTAAGTACCAGCGTCAACTAGCTCGCGCTATCAAGCGTTCTCGTTACCTAGCTCTACTACCGTACACTGACAAGCATCAGTAATCGGTAATAGTTAATAATAGTTTAAGAGGACTAAGATAATGCAAGTTATTCTACTTGATAAGATCGGTAACCTAGGTGGCCTTGGCGACCAAGTAAACGTTAAATCTGGTTACGCTCGTAACTTCCTTATCCCACAGGGTAAAGCAGTTATGGCAACTAAAGACAACGTTGCTATGTTCGAAACTCGTCGTGCTGAACTAGAAGCTAAAGTTGCTGAGCAACTAGCTGCTGCTGAAGCTCGTGCAGAGAGCGTTAACACTCTAGAAGGCGTTACAATCGCTTCTAAAGCTGGTGACGAAGGTAAACTATTCGGTTCTATCGGTACTCGTGACATCGCTGACGCTATTACAGCGGCAGGTGTTGCAGTAGCTAAGAGCGAAGTACGCCTACCTGAAGGCGCTCTACGTAACATCGGCGAATTCGAAGTAAGCATCCAACTTCACTCTGAAGTTTTTGCTACTGCGAAAATCGCTATCGTTGCAGCTGAGTAATTTCAGTACCAAGACGAATTCTTTCTTTTGAAAGTTTTAAACACCAGCTTCGGCTGGTGTTTTTTTATGTCTGGAATATAGGAAAGTACAAGGAAGGGCTACAGTAGGTAAAAAGCTTACGGTGATCCATAAGCTGTTATTGCTGAACAAGTTGTTCTCAAGGTTAGAGGTGGCCTAAGATTAGAACTGGAAGAGCAAGTTGATCGATAGAACAGAGTCTTCTTTTCTTAAGCCTTCAGGCACTTTATCGTGGTACTGTCGAGAGTGAGCGATCTTCAGTGCGATATTGTCAGTAATATCGTTGATGGCTTCGAGTTCAGTATCAAACTTTAGGTTACTGTGACCAGAGACAAGCGTCACGTCTGCCTTGAGTTGCAAGTTCTTCAATACCTGCCAAGACGTATTCACGTTGCCACGAAAAATCGCTTCTTCAACAATCTCAGGGAAGATGATGTCATCATCGTCGATCTCATCGAGGTTTGGCTCTTGGTAACGAAAACCTGGGCCCACTTCGACTTCCAATACAAACTCTTCGGTATTCGAAAACTGGTAACCCAGACCACTCGAAATTGTGTAGTCCTTAAAGTAAGCACTGTATCTCGAGTCGACTCCTTTGAAACTGCCGTAAAGGTAGGTTTTAGGGCTTAACTTGTAGTCACTCTGAGCTGAGTAAGTCGATTGCCTTTTATCTTCTTCGCCATCTTTGTAGAGGTTGTAGTATTTCCATTCACCACTGGTTCTATGACGGCCAGCCGTGTACTCACCGTTCAGGCGTGCGTTAAGCGCTCGTGAATCAAAGTTACCAGTATGCGACTGATATCCAAATTCGACTTCCGTTTTTAGCGGGCTCGGCAGTTCTGTATCACTTGTATCACTCGGTGCGATATCCATATCTTTTTCTTCAGGTGTCGGTGCAACGACGATCGGCTCAGCAGTAGGTTCTGAAACTACTATAGAGTCGAGGATTGCATCAACAGAGTCTTTAGCATCATCAGCTAAGGCCATCGGAGCGCTCAGGAGACCAGTGCTTAGAAGACCAGTGCTCAGAGCCAATAATTTGGACACGCATACCTCTAGTTATACAGTGAGTGAATGGCAGGATCGTAATGCTACCCTTGGTTAATTCCGTCAGCAATAGGTAAATTCTTCCTGAAGAATAAAACAAACTCATAGGATCGGATTACAAACGGATGTTCTTGGGTATAATGAACGATCATTATTAGTTATTGAGTGTAGTCATAGTGGATACCAAAAGTCAGAAATCAGCCAACGATCAGGTGGACGCCATCAAGGTCCCGCCACATTCATTAGAAGCTGAGCAATCTGTTATTGGCGGTTTGTTATTAGATAACGAACGCTGGGATACAGTTGCCGAAAAGGTTGTGGCCAAAGACTTTTATAGCCGTCCTCACCGTCTGATCTTTGAAGCGGTAAAGGATATCCTTGAAGAAAGTTCTCCTCTGGATCTTATTACACTCTCTGAACATTTAGAGCTGCGTGAGCAACTTGAAGAAGTGGGTGGCTTTGCTTACCTTGCTGACTTAGCGAAAAACACACCAAGTGCCGCAAACATCAATGCGTATGCGGATATCGTAGCGCAACGTGCACTTGTTCGTAGCCTGATTGGTGTCGCGAATGAGATTGCTGATTCTGGTTATGACCCTCAAGGTCGTACATCGGAAGAGCTGGTTGATCTTGCTGAAAGTAAAGTCTTCGCGATTGCCGAAGGCCGTGCAAGTGAAAACGAAGGTCCACAAAACGTTGATAGCATTCTAGAGAAGACGCTAGAACGTATCGAGATCCTATACAAAACGCCGCAAGATGGTGTGACAGGTGTCGATACTGGCTTCAACGACCTCAACAAGAAAACAGCAGGTCTACAAGGCTCTGACTTAATTATTGTTGCTGCTCGTCCATCGATGGGTAAAACCACATTTGCGATGAACTTGTGTGAAAACGCGGCGATGAAGCAAGACAAACCGGTTTTAATCTTCTCGCTAGAGATGCCAGCCGAACAGCTGATGATGCGTATGCTTGCGTCACTTTCTCGCGTAGACCAAACCAAGATTCGTACTGGTCAGCTAGATGATGAAGATTGGGCTCGTATCTCGTCGAGTATGGGTATTCTTATGGATAAGAAGAATATGTATATCGATGACAGCTCGGGTCTAACGCCAACAGAAGTGCGTTCTCGTGCTCGACGTATCGCTCGTGAACACGATGGTATCTCTATGATCATGATAGATTACCTTCAATTAATGCGTGTACCTTCGTTATCTGATAACCGTACTCTTGAAATCGCCGAGATTTCTCGCTCATTGAAAGCGTTAGCAAAAGAGCTCAACGTTCCGGTTGTGGCACTTTCTCAGCTTAACCGTTCCCTAGAGCAACGTGCTGATAAGCGCCCAGTAAACTCGGATTTGCGTGAATCAGGTTCGATTGAGCAAGATGCCGATTTGATCATGTTCATCTATCGTGATGAGGTTTATAACCCAGATAGTTCCTTGAAAGGCATTGCTGAGATCATCCTTGGTAAGCAACGTAACGGTCCGATCGGTTCTGTTCGTCTTACGTTCCAAGGCCAACACTCCCGATTTGATAACTATGCAGGCCCTGCATTTGATGATGAGTAATCGCTAATGACTTACATGAAAGCGGCGACGGCGAGCATTGACTTAAACGCGCTCGAACATAACCTGAACCAGATAAAGTCGAAGGCTCCTCAGTGCAAGGTCATGTCTGTTGTGAAAGCCAATGGCTACGGACACGGCTTACTGCATATAGCCAAGCATTCAAAAAGTTCAGATGCTTTTGGTGTGGCGCGTATTGAAGAAGCGTTACAACTTCGTGCTGGTGGCATTGTTAAACCTATTTTGTTGCTGGAAGGATTTTACTCTTCGGGCGATTTGCCAATCTTGGTGACCAATAACATTCAAACGGTGGTGCATTGTGAAGAGCAATTAAGCGCGCTAGAGAATGCGGATTTGGAAACACCCGTTGTGGTATGGCTAAAAGTCGACAGTGGTATGCACCGATTAGGTGTTCGCCCTGAGCAATACCAAAACTTTGTTGAGCGTTTGCATCAATGTGCGAATGTTGCCAAACCTCTACGTTACATGAGCCACTTCGGTTGTGCTGATGAACTGGATAGAGCAACCACCGTTGAACAGACAGAGCTTTTCTTGTCGCTTACTGAAGGTTGTGAAGGGGAGCGTTCACTTGCTGCCTCTGCGGGTTTACTCGCTTGGCCAGATAGCCACCTTGATTGGGTTCGTCCGGGAATCATATCTTACGGTGTCTCTCCGTTTGTTGATAAATCAGCGCAAGAGCTTGGATTTTTGCCTGTGATGACCCTGACCTCACACCTAATTGCCGTTCGCGATGTGAAAGCCGGTGAAAGTGTGGGTTATGGCGGAAACTGGACCAGTGAACGTGATACCAAGGTTGGTGTTATCGCGATTGGTTACGGTGATGGTTATCCTCGTACTGCACCTAACGGTACTCCAGTGTTCGTTAACGGTCGAAAAGTACCGATCGCAGGACGTGTGTCAATGGACATGCTAACGGTTGATCTAGGCCCTGATGCGGCAGATAAAGTCGGCGATGAAGCGACTCTGTGGGGTAAAGATTTACCTTCAGAAGAAGTGGCTGAACATATCGGCACTATCGCTTACGAGTTAGTCACTAAGCTGACTTCGCGTGTTGCGATGGAATATGTGAAGTAATCATGGATCTTGATAAGTAAATTATGTTCAAGCGAACGACTCGAAGCTGGCTAATGTCTGCAATGACATTACTCGGTGTCAGCTTTTCTTCTTCCGCTGTGAGTGAAGAAAAAGATTCAGCCTTTGTTCCTTTCTACTTCAGCACCGAAACCATGGGTAACACCTTTGGGGTTGCGGGTGTCGCAAAGGGTGTTTGGCAACCTCAAGCCGCTCTGTTTGGTATGGCACTCTATTCAGACAAAGACAGTTACGTCGGTTTTCTATCGGCTTTTAACTATGCCTTGTCTGAGAACGTATTGTTTAGCACTCAGATGTATCAAGCGCGCTTCAACGACAACCCGTATTACATTGGTTCTCAAGGCGATAATGATTCATCTATCGATGACAAAACCATTGCTGATGGCTTAGAGCAAAACTATCAGTTTGAGTTTAAGTATTTGCTACCTTGGGGCAACGTTGCAGAACACGGTTTACTCGGTGCTTTTCAGCCAATCAAAGATGTGAGCTTTGCTTCGCCAATCGAATCGGGTGTCAGTTCGATTCTATTTACGCCTTTTTATACTGCTCGTGAGTTGGAAGGTTTAAATAATACCGAGGAGGCAACAGGCTTTAGTTTGGCGTTTGATTGGGATAACCGTGATAGCAAACGCAACCCGACCAGAGGTTCTCACACTAACCTTGAGTTCACCACTGGCGCAGAGAGTTGGTCTAACGATGACTTGTGGCTTAAGTGGACCTTCCAAAATAGCCAGTACTTTGCTTTAGGTCCTTTAGGGGACTTATTCGATCAACAAGTTTTAGCATTTGATTTCTATACCGCTGACACGCCAACGTGGGATAACTGCTCTGGGCAAGATTGTGCTCGCCCACCAGAAACGGAGCAAGCTCGATTGGGTGGCTTGTATCGTTTACGAGGTTATACCGGAGGTCGTTATCACGGTCGCTCTGCAGTTCATTATTCTGCTGAGTACCGAGTACTTCCTGACTGGCAACCACTTGGCGATATCCCACTGATAAACTACTACGATTTGCCTTGGTGGCAATGGGTAGCGTTTGCTGAATTAGGGCGCGTTGCCGATGAGTACGATATCAAAGAATTGCACACCGATATGAAATGGAGCTTAGGCGGCGCGGTTCGTTTTCAAGTGGAAGGCATTGTTGTTCGTGCAGAATTAGCGCGAGGCGGTGATGAAGGAACCTTTAGGGTTATGATAAACCAGCCCTTCTAAAGCTTTCGGCCTACAGTAGGCCAAATACTATCTTGATAAGAGTGGTCGTGGAAACACACCACTCTTTTTTATTAACAAGATATTGTTTTTATTAAGGAGATCTTGTTTTCAAGCAGTCTACTCACCTTGCATCGTAGCAATCACAGTTCGGCTTCCACCACAATCTCGGTGCTCTCCTAAGTAAATGCCCTGCCATGTACCTAAAGCTAAACGACCATTGCTAATTGGTATTGTCACACTGGTGCCAAGTGTCGATGCTTTAATGTGGGCAGGCATGTCATCATCACCTTCATAGGTGTGTCTGTAGTAGGGCGCTCGCTCTGGGACAAACTTATTAAAGTGCGACTCCATATCGGTACGGACGGTAGGATCAGCGTTCTCGTTTAGCGTGAGGCTGGCAGAGGTATGTTGGATAAAAAGATGTAATAAACCAACAGATAGAGAATTGATATCGTGTATCTGTTGTTCAATTTCATCAGTAATGAGATGAAATCCACGCTTTCGTGCATTTAGGTGTATAGTCTTCTGAATCCACATACGCCATCCTTTATAATGTATTTGGAAAAAAAGTGGTTTAACGCTATCTTTTGAACTTGAATTTATCAGGTATCGCTCACATTTAATTATGTTAGAGCTAGAGTCTGTACCGATTATTCTGTCAGGAAATCTAATCCTGATTTATCTCAAGGTACAGCTCTTCATATGCGGCATAATACGTCGTGAAAAAAAATTACAAAGAATCTTTCAGTGGTGACGCGGTTTGGTCATCACAGAAAAATATAAACTTTCGCCTAATCGGGGGTTCTATTCATCACCCAGGTGACGTTTAGAATAAAACCTACAGTAACATCGGGATAGATACCATGTTGAAAAATATCAACCCAACGCAAACACAAGCGTGGAAAGCTCTAACGGCACATTTTGAGTCTGCTCAAGATATGGATATGAAAGAGCTGTTTGCTCAAGATGCAAAGCGTTTCGAGAGCTTTTCTACTCGTTTCGGTTCTGACATCTTAGTGGATTACTCTAAGAACCTTATCGATGCTGAAACTATGCAGCACCTATTTGCTCTTGCGAACGAGACTGAAGTTAAGTCTGCAATCGAAGCAATGTTCGGTGGTGATGCAATCAACAAGACTGAAGGTCGTTCAGTACTTCACACTGCTCTACGTAACCGTAGCGACAAGCCAGTAATGGTTGACGGCAAAGACGTAATGCCAGCAGTTAACGCTGTACTAGCAAAAATGGAACTGTTCACACACCGCATCGTTTCTGGTGAGTGGAAAGGTTACACAGGTAAAGAGATCACTGATGTTGTAAACATCGGTATCGGCGGTTCGGATCTTGGTCCATACATGGTGACTGAAGCACTAACGCCATACAAAACTCGCCTAAACATGCACTTCGTTTCTAACGTAGATGGCACTCACATCGTTGAGACACTTAAGCCTCTTAACCCAGAAACAACGCTATTCTTAGTGGCATCTAAAACATTCACGACTCAAGAAACAATGACTAACGCGCACTCTGCACGTGATTGGTTCTTGGCTGAAGCGGGTGACAACGCACACGTAGCTAAACACTTCGCAGCACTATCAACTAACGCAACTGCGGTCGCTGAGTTTGGTATTGATACTGACAACATGTTCGAATTCTGGGACTGGGTTGGTGGTCGTTACTCACTATGGTCTGCAATCGGTCTTTCTATCTCACTATCTGTTGGCTTCGATAACTTCGTTGAGCTACTAGAAGGTGCTCACGAGATGGATAACCACTTTGCTTCAACTGAGTTTGAAAGCAACATTCCAGTAATCCTTGCGCTTATCGGTATTTGGTATAACAACTTCCACGGCGCTGAGTCAGAAGCAATTCTACCTTACGATCAATATATGCACCGTTTTGCGGCTTACTTCCAACAAGGCAACATGGAATCGAATGGTAAATTTGTTGACCGTGACGGCAATCCAGTAGAATACCAAACTGGTCCTATCATCTGGGGTGAACCAGGTACAAACGGTCAGCACGCTTTCTACCAATTGATTCACCAAGGCACTAAGCTGATCCCATCAGACTTTATTGCTCCTGCTATCAGCCACAACCCAGCATCTGATCACCACCAGAAGTTGATGTCTAATTTCTTTGCTCAAACTGAAGCACTAGCATTCGGTAAGACAAAAGAGACAGTGGAAGCTGAATTCCTAGCGGCTGGCAAAACAGCTGAAGAAGTGGCTGAGCTTGTACCTTTCAAAGTATTTGAAGGTAACCGTCCAACGAACTCTATTCTTGTTAAGCAAATCAACCCTCGCTCTTTAGGTAACCTAATCGCGATGTACGAGCACAAGATCTTCGTTCAAGGCGTTATCTGGAACATCTTCAGCTTCGACCAATGGGGTGTAGAACTTGGTAAGCAACTAGCAAACCAAATTCTTCCAGAGCTTGCTGACGATGCTCAAGTAACGTCTCACGACAGCTCAACTAACGGTCTAATCAACGCATTTAAAGCGCTTAAAGCTTAATTGAGTTGATAGCACCAAAAAAACGCCAACCTTCGGGTTGGCGCTTTTGTATCTGTATAGCAAGCATTGGTTAAATCGCAGGTAATAAAAAAAGCTGGCATGATGCCAACCTTCTTTGAGTTGATACTCAGTACTGCTAGAAATAAACAGCTGTTATTCGAAACAGATCTCGATGAAAGCATTACCCCATTGAGATGAGAAAGGCATGATGATGATTGCCCCATCACACTTGTGACGAATCGTATGACCTTTACCGGAAACCACGATTGGTGTTGCCATATCGAAGTCAAAACCGCTTTCCGCAAGAATACGTTTCGCACCGCCAGTCACCATGTTAGTGATTTCACCCACCATATCGGTCACTTCTTCGTTGAGGCCGTTTGGTCGTTCACCAAGCATGTTTTCCATGATTTCGAGAGCGAGACCTTCATCAAAGGTGATCGACATAGAGCCACGAGATTGTGTACCCACCATACCAATTAGGCCGGATACATCACCACGAGCGATTTCATCTTTCTTAACTCTCGGTTTTTGTGGCTTCAATTCTAGAGAAGCCATCGTTTTTAATACGTTCATCAAAGAAGCTAAAAACGGGTTTACAAATTCAGCGCGCATAATGTTCTTCTATAATCTTATTCTTTCATCTCGGAGGAGCAAGATTGGCAAATGCCATGCGATTCAATGACATGATTCGTCAATTGAAAGCCATGCTTCTCAGCGTTACTGGCGAGTAGGGTGACAAGCGCATCGTCCTGCAGTTCTATCACAGTGCCACATTTATCGCAGATCAGTAGTTGGGAGAAATGTTTGTTGGCATTGCAAGAGCAGCAGCATATGAAGCTATTGGTTGACTCAACTCTGTGAATGAAACCTTGCTCCAACAAGAAATCCAAAGCGCGATATACTGTAGGTGGCTTGGCTTGCGGTTCACTGACTTTCAACTGCTCTAATAATTCATAAGCACTGGAGGCTTTTTTATTAGAGAGGATGAGCTCAAACACTCGCTTTCTTTGAGGTGTTAATCTAACGCCTCGCGATGCGCATATCCCTTCAACTTGCTCTATTAATGTGTGGTCCAAATTTTTCACCATTCAATCGGACATCCCTAATCAAACCTTATTTCTAGGTTACTACGTTTTGGGAGCCAATGATTTCTATTAAAGTCAGGTACAGAGCGTATTGTGACCCACGACTTTGAATAAGACAAGGTAACTCAAAATGACAGTGTGACTCAAGGCATAACTGATTAATGAGGTTGAATTAGAGATCTGGTGAATAGGTTTATAAAAAAGTATGAGGTAAAGTTGATATGACATCTTCATTTGAGTTCAATTTAGCTCAATTAATTTTTCTTACAATAATGTGCTGTTTTAAATCACATTTCTTATCGCATATTGTTCCTTATTCGCTAAAATCGATGCCTAATATAGACTAGAAGAAGACTATTGACCCCTCCGGTCAACATGAGCTTGTCATGGTGTATTGTAGTTTTAGTCTTTAATTTCAAATGCTTGGAGTTAAGCTGTGGAGCAAGTAAACAAAGAATCATTTCTGAAACTGTTGTCCATCTATAATCAAAGAGAAAAACGTTATCAACAACGTTTGGATGACTTTAAGGCCATGAGGGATAAGCTTGAAGAAGTGGAAGAACCAAGAGTTAAAAAAAATGAGCTATACATCAAACTGGCTATAGCCGCAGCTATTATTTTAGTCATCGCCTTTATCTTTATTTAAGTCGTCAAATTGGAAGGGAATAAAATGAAAAAGCATTTTGACGCTTTGGCTAAAGCTTCATTAGAAAGTAGTCATCTTAACCTTGGTGAATGGTATGAAAGCTATGGTTTAGCACTGCACTTATTCAAGTCTGATAGCAAAATTTACACAAAGGCGATGAAAAAGCGAGACGGTCATAAAAAGCACATTGCAAAATATATTGAACCTAAGTTACTCACCACGGAAGGAGTAACTGAGGAGTTTAAAAAAATAATGCGTTGGAAGACCTTTGTTGAACGATGGGACGCATATTACGAACCTATTGCAAAGCCTCAAGATCGCGTGCATCACTTGTCTGCAGTATTGGAGGCTTTGTCCGATGAAGATGTTCCACGAGCTTTAATCGAAATCGATAATTTGCCGGTTGACTACTTGATCAACGATACTTTTTGGGGCGAGGTCATTCTCTTTATCGTTGCCGCAAGATCAGGAGATCAAGAGCAGGCCCGATCAATAACGCAAGGACTGTACAACATGGCGCAGAGCGATCACAACACAGCGTTACTTAGCCATTTGTTACCAGCTTTATGTAAGAAATATTTAGATGAAGAGTATTATCCATGGCAAATGAAGGCTCGTGTAGTGAACTGGAATGGAGAAACTTATCATTGTGTTCCGGTATTAATACACAACTTTGATGCTTTTGGTGGTCAAGAGTACATAAACCATACTCCTGTCAGACAACGTGCTCGCGTTGAAAGAAAACATAGCGTGGATTACGTGTATTCTACAGACCGTTATGGAAACCGAGGTCAAAGCATCGCGAGTGCGACTGCTAATGTTGGAATCGCCGTAGCGAGTGCGACAGGTAAAGTTATCGGCCATACTTTGCTTTTGGGCGCCGCAGGGGCGATATATCTAGCGTTAGCCGGTAAGATTCGAGTAAATCACTACAATAATTCCAATCATAAGATAGTCTTAAATCGTAAGACCGAGATGCCTGTCAATTCGTGTGGTTATATCGTGACTAAACAGAACAGTACTATTGAACCATGGCAGGATGAAGAGGGGAGCGAAAGCATAGACAATAGCTTTTCGTTTTTGAACTTCACAGATGGTTTGGCTTATCCATGTCGAAAGGGGTATGACATCCCAGATGAACAAGGGCTTATTCAATTATTATTTGATGAAATAATGTAATCATGATTTGTATTTATGAGTTTTTGAGCCTTTGCTTTCAATCAAATTAAACCATTAAATACGTCCACTCCAACAACATATCAACAATCGAAATCAATGGTTGGAGTCATCATATATTAGCACTTTGCGGTCTCCGTGCTTGGAGGCCGACTTTGTCGTGCTCAGCGTGTGAAACCCAGTTATGTCACATATAAGCTACCAACGGATAAGGATCTCATGTTTTCACCACCTTCACGTGTAACCACGCTTTCAAGAGGGCTGCTTGTCACTACTATTGCTCTTATTCAGGGATGTTCATCTACAGATAAAGTAACACCACCACAACCAACCTTGGAGCGAGGGCTTGGATTACCTGCAGATGCAAAACTAATCTCGAATCATAACTCAGCAGAGGGGCGAGAAATGTTTCGTGATATGCAGTTGGCGTTAAAATCGCGCAATCTTTATCAAACCATGGGAGGGGATATCTCTTACATCAAAGGACAGTGCCCTATTGATGTTATCGCCCACCGTGGCAGCTCTAATTATGCTGAAAACTCTCGTAATGCGATTCAAATGGCGGCGGTAAGTGGTTTTGATGGAGCAGAAATTGATGTGATGCTGACGCGTGATAAAGATTGGGTTGTACATCACGACATAGAAACAGGAAGAGCAACCGCTCGTAGTGATGGTAAGCGATATCGCGTGAGTCGTATGAAGAGTAGTGAGTGGAACTCTCTGAGTGGAAGGAGCCCTGACGGAACATTAGATGGGTATCGTCCCGCTTATTTCAATGAAGCCGTGAATGATTGGTACCATTACGCAACGATTGAACAACCCCTTAATATTGAAATAAAAACATCAGATGGCTCCATGGAAGATTTGTTTAAACTCGACGAAATGGCCAGACAAAGTCTCCCCTATAGAAACTATTTTTATTCATCAATGGATATGGACGTTCTGAAAAAAATGCGGGAAATCAATCCAAGTGTTTATCTTGGGTATGTATGGGAGCCTCATTCAACGTCGGTTGCTAAATTTAAAAAAGATGCAAAGCGAGGGATGAGATCTGATGATTATTATCAGAAAAATAAAAAGAATATCGATCGCGCCTTTGCTATGGAGGGGCGTTATCGTAAGCATAAGCCCAAACATTCCGCTAAAACGGTAAAACGAATACTTGGCCCCAATAGTGGATTACATGTTGATATAAGAAGTTACCGACAATATGCGACAATTTACAGCCGTGCGAAAGCGCAAGGCATGAAGGTGGTGACTTATACGATTAACGGAACGGATTACCACCAAGATCAATTGGTCTCGTTAGCTAAGGCAGGTCGACCTCTGCCAGATGAGGCGATCATGGATACCAGTAAGTTCTCTATTTGTCAGCAGCTTGCTCCACAGCTTGTCGTTCAATCAAATGGCTACCAACCCACAACGTTAGCAGGCGAAACCGTTGCTGGCCTACCCAATGACGCTGATTTTCACCGACTCTATGAACAAATAGATTACCTCAAAGATGGCCATTACATCACTAACCGAGGTCTCATTAGGAGTGTGTCATATTCCAAGCCTGCTAGCGTGAAAGGTGTGAAAAAAAGAACGCAAACAACGCAGAGCGCGAAGCCAGCAGTGCTGTTTGATATTCAAGATGAAGATTTAAATTTAAGTAACGATGCGATCAGCATTTCGATGCCGACAGAAAAATGATGTTTGATGAGAACAGGGATAGACAAATTATGGAAGCGTTAAGATGAAACCAGTTCCTAGCCAGGACGTAATAACCACAAATAATAAGAAGCCGAAATGGTTGGCTGTTTTGTTGTTTTTTTGTTCACTTCTTTATCTTTTTCCTGAAGTCGCTTTCAACGCCAAGTTGGTTGAAATTGCGGGTGGAATCGATGTTAGTGATGCTCAATTACATAAAACGGAGCTATTTGGCCGAACCATCTCAGGGATCGGGGTGACTTTAATTGTTGCGGATTTTCTACTTAAAGGATGGCTGACCACGACGAAGTTTCGCGCTATTTCATCGTTGGTCGTGATTACAGCTTTGGTTTGGCCAACGGTTTTTTTTGGTCAAAAGGCGGTAATAGATAAATGGTTGATTGAACCGAGTAGTGCAAAGCAGAGACAGGAGGCTTTCTTTTCCTCTGTACTGCGATCTAGTTTAGCGATGAATGCGATTAATATCGAAGGGATCCCTTATAACTCAGAGGCGAGTACCGAGTCGTCAGAAATGACTTTTCTCGCTTTGATCGGTGGGTTGGTTTACAGCAATGATGCATTCTTAAGTCATATTGATGATAAGAAAGTTCAAATTTTGGATCGTTATATTCAAAATCGAGCAAACGCCAATTTCGATGAGCACTATGCGAACTATAAAGTATTACGGAGTGAAGTTCAGCAATCGTGGCATCAATATCAAAAACATGTTGGGGCGTATAATCAGACGGTAGAGTCTCGCCATCAAAAGGCCAATCAAGCGTGGGAAGAGGTCGAGTCGACCGTCGCGACGGGGTATCGTGATTATCAACAGGCGAGTAAGGCCTATTTAACGAGAGCAGAGGCGAGAGCACAAAGAGTTGCACAACCTATTTTTGACCTATTTGATGATAAAGAACGCTGTTATAAACGCAAAGGAAGCTCAAGAGCCAATTGTATCAGCCGCATTGAAGATCGCTATGAACGCTTATTAAAAGATAACTCGATTCCCCACCAACCGATGGATTATTGGTTAGAGAAAACCTTTCGACGAACGAAAGGTGAAACATCTTGGGGGGAAGCATTCGGTTCTCTAGGCTTATCAGTTATCCAAGCCGGTATTGAGCAGGCGACAGGGCAAGCTGGAGAAGCCATTCAAGATAAAACGTATACCAATAGTGTCGCTCATTACACACCACGAATACTGGCAGTGTGGCAAAAACAGTTCTTAAAAGAGACCGGTTATCCTATGGGAATCGACTCTATGTCGGAGTTTCGCTCCCACTCTACAACAGCAAGTAAGGTTCGTACTCAAGTTCATCGAAAGGGGATCCATTTAGACTCCAATTGGCAAATAAACCAAATTAGCGTGTTTAAAAATGCAGTCAGAAACAAAGTTATGAAGGACACCAAAGCTCGTTGGCATGCCGAGGCAAAGCTGCGGGGTTACGACATTGAACCGAACTTATCTTGGAATGATTTTCAAAAAGTAGCCGAAGTTCAGCAACAAATAAAGAATCGTATGGGCGAACGTTATTACGTCGAGCCCATGATGGCGACGTGGAATAATAAGCAATTTTACCAACAGGTTATTGTTCCAAATGTGAGGCGTGAGAGAGATTATTGGCTAGGTTATATTGAGGCGTCACGCGCTCAGTTTGCTGATGATGGCCCTTATGCTGAACAAGGCAAAGCGGCATTGCGTTCTATCATTGTGCCGCCAATATCAATGGGACTATCGCTATTTCTCGTTGTCCTAACGGTGTTTAAGCTGCCAGGAAAATTTATCGTGTTGATGAATTACCATAAACCACGGCCAGCACCGAACTTGAAGAGCAAGGCTCTGAATATAGGCAGCTCGTTTATCGTCATATTCGTTATTCTTGTTGTGCCTGTGAATGTATTTTCATCCAAGTACACTCAAACGGACTCAACGATTGGCTTTTTCTTAGAGCAAGTCAGTGACACACTATCTCCGTCGGCTTCTTATGCCGTTCGTTGGGTGATACATACTCAACCGTTGATTCATCCACTTGGCGCTCAAATAGACAAAAGTATGCGTATTACTGATGGGTTTTCTGCCTCTTTGGAGCATTCGGTAGCGGAGTTGGATGGTGTTTTTGCTCGTTATTTAACTCAGCGTGCTGAGAGCGAACCGGTGAGTTCAGCTAAAAACAATAATGAAGCCCAAACGGAGTTTCCTGTGTACATCAATTCAAATGCACAGAACCAACCGGGTTTTAAGGTTCGAATAATGAATATTAAGCCTAGGTACCAAGCCGGTATGCGATTGCCAGAGGGTAATTATGATGTTGAGGTCCGTGCCAATGGATACCAACCAAAGCGTTTATGGGTAAAGCACAGTAAAGGAAAAGCCTCTCACCGAATCGAACTTGAAAAGTTGGTTATTTAAGTCCGCGTCATAGAAAGTGAACAGAAGAAAATGATCTGCTCCTTCCACTAAAAAGGGTTTAGCGTTACTTGGCGCGGGAGCTGCTTTGGTATCTGGTCACCCTGAACTTATCACCGCGAGCGTATCGGCAGACGGTGTTCAATTTGGTGGCATTATTGGCGCAAGTGCTCCAATAGTATTTGGCCTATGGGAAACCCTACGCAATGAGTTCAAGTAAATGGCAGAATATCAAACAATAATTGTTGCCGTTGTTAGTGCTTTGTCTAGTGGGGTCGGTGTAGGCATCACACTCAAAACTGATGTTAAGTGGTTGCGTCTGATGATGGAAAAGATGGATGAACGTTTGACTCGGTTGGAAAATAAAAGCCCTCTTTAGGAGGGCTTTTAAGTGGAATGAATTAATTCTCTTCGACCAATTGTTCTAGAAACTGCATATGAATGTCGTCCATGCTGTAGTCTTTGTCGTCGCAGCATTTCAAGATCTCAGTACACAAAAACATCTTTAAGCCGTCGTCTTTGATACTCAGAGGTGTCTTCTCTGCGTTCCTTTGTGTGCAAATAGTCTGGCAATAATCAAGAATTGGTTGATGTTGATACGCTGGTTTAAATCTATCTCTTTGATACTGTTGAGTAATCGTTTTATAGCCTTTACGCTTTAGAACTTTATTCATACCATCGAATAGCATCTCTAATGGTAGAAAATCTTCTACACACCAAGCTAGTTTTTTGTTCGCTTTCTCCGCCTTTTTCCCATCAGAACGTGGGTAAAATATAGCTTCTACTTTGATGTTGTTATATTTAGCTTTCGTGATGGCGGCGTGCTCTAATCTACCTGCGTCATCATAATCTAGAACAACAATAAATACCGGAGTGAATGTCAGGTCTTCCGAAGATTGGTCATAGTACCTTAAGTAACTAGCCATCTTGCTTGCGCTTCCAGAACTAATGTCATTGGCACCAGTATCTAAGCCAAAATCTAATAAGTACTCTAAATATCTTTTATCGGTTTCGCCTTCAACTAATATGTTGTGAGGGAATATTGACCAACTATCGCCTGACTCTATTCCCAAGTGCTCCATGATCTTCTTTGCTTTATGTGTTGGAGATGAAAATACGACAGGTTTCGAATCTTTTTTGACAAAGGACTGATGTCTTTTTCGTTCGTAAATCTTGTCTTCATAAGTTAGTTGAAATAGATGAGTGTTCGATAAATCAGTCAAATCAACAAAATGCTGAGAATGGGTTGTTAATATTGTTTGTTCATTTGATTGTTGAGAGTGTTGTTTTAAAGATTTGAATAGCTTTTTTTGAAGACGTGGTTGTAAGAAGACTTCAGGTTCATCTAGTGCCCAAATAACATTTTTATCTGTGTTTTTGCCAATGTATTTCATCAATGACAGGAGGACTAACCTTTGTGCGCCACTTCCTTTCGAACCGATATGCAGATCATTACCATCATCAAGTGTTATTTCTGTCATATTAGCTACAGCATCACGTAGCTTGTTGAATTCTGCGAAAGATATTTTGATTCTTGGGGCTCTTTCATAGAAGTCGTTACTCACGATTTTTTCCATTTCGATATTGAGTTCTTTCTCAATATCGTTAAGGGCATGCTGAGCTTCTTCTTGAAATGTTCTTAGTGTCTCCAGTGGCTTGGATTGTTTGCCCCTTTTATTATCAAGCTTCAATAACCCTTCGGAAGAAAACAGATGAGACACAATTTTAGGCATGTTGATATTGTTTGAACGAATGAAAATGTAGTCAAAAGTATCAACAATACTTTTAAACGTAGATTCAGAAGTTATTGGATCGTCTTTGTCATAAGTTACCTTGTATGTAGCTTGACCTTTTTTATCAAAACGAACCTCAGCTTTACATTTGCCTTTTTCAGTATCGAAAGTTGCAGCTAGGTTAGTGAAGTTTCCTGATCCACCACTTCCATAGGTAATATGATGTGGAATATCGTTTGGCGGGTAATGATTTACGTTGGAGTCGCTAATATGGTTGAAGAAGAGGTTAAATGCTTCTAGAACATTAGTTTTCCCAATATTGTTCTCACCACACAAGATAACAGGTGCACTGTTTGAAATATCAAAGCCCACGTTTAGCAGTGAGCGATAGTTCTTTACCTCAAATCTTATTAGTTTGTACTTCATGATTTTATGCTTGGTTATTGGGCTATAGTCATTAAGAACAGTAAGTTACTCTTATCTTAACTTTTTTACTATTTATGATGTAATTTATGCGGGAAGAGTTGCGCATAAACCGACTTTGTTGCGTAATTCAATG
>NZ_JBFRLK010000103.1:0-345 GCF_041469805.1 Vibrio sp. 10N.286.48.C11
TGGCGACAGCGATACAGGCAGCGTGACGGAAGACGTTGCGGTGACTGACGGCAACCTAACCACGACGGGCAGCGTGACGCTGACCGATGCGGACGGCGATGGCGCGTTCGGCACGCCAGTGTTCGATGCGGACAACTCAACCGTGAGCTCCGAGCTGGGCAGCTTAAGCATCGCAGCCGATGGTACGTGGACGTACACCGTGAATAACGACGCGGTGCAGTACCTGGATGCGAATGAAAGCGAGACGGTGACGTACACGATCCCGACGGCGGATGGCGCAGATACAGAAACCATCACGATCACCATCAATGGTGCGGAAGACGACTCAGAAATCACGCTAGAAAC
>NZ_JBFRLK010000104.1:0-1171 GCF_041469805.1 Vibrio sp. 10N.286.48.C11
CAGGGCGGGATCGCACTTTGTTAACAAATATGATCTAATAGCGTCAAACCCTTAGCTAGACAGCCATTTTGAACTTAATTGAGCACCTATCCGTCATCGAAGATACTCGTTCTGACATTAACCAAAAACATGACCTTATTGACGTTATGTTCCTCGTTATTAGTGCTATTGCATCTGGGTGCGAAGGATGGCAAGACATTGAATTTTATGGGGAAGAGAAGTTAAGCTGGTTAAGAAAGTACAGGCCATTCAAACATGGAATCCCCCGACGACACACAATAGCACGCATATTACGCTCAGTTGTTGCGGAGTCATTGCTTGAAGCGTTGGCCTTGTGGATAAACGAACAAAGAGCCAACCAAAATAAACCCATAATCGCATTCGACGGAAAAGTCCTGCGTGGCTCTTATCGAAATGACAGGAAAACAGCGTTGCAGTTGGTCACGGCATATGACACTGAGCGTGGCCTTGTTCTGAGCCAAAAACCGACGGAAAACAAGAATGGCGAGATCAGTGTTGTGCGCCAAATGCTTGATGTTATAAATGTAAAAGGCAGTGTGGTCACGATTGATGCGCTGCATTGCCAGCGCGAAACCCTAGAGAAGATAAAAGAAAAGAAAGCGCATGTTGTTGTTCAAGTGAAGAACAACCAACCGAAACTAAGAGCGGCTGTTGTTGAACAGTTTCAGGCTATCTTCGATGCTAGGAAAGAGAAAATAGTCACTGAAATCAAAGAGACACATCATGGTCGTAACGAAGAGCGATACGTTTTTCAACTTAAGGCTAAGTTGCCCGAAGAACTAGCAAAGAAATGGCCGACGGTAAGAAGCATTATAGCAGTGGAACGCCACCGAGTGATAAACGGGAAAGGCACCGTAGATACGTCATACTACATAAGTTCCATGTCGCCGAATCACAAATTACTTGGTCATTATATTCGTCAACACTGGCGAATTGAAAACAGCCAACACTACGTATTAGATGTTGTTTTTAAAGAGGATAGCTCTCGAATCACTTTGGATGGTGCCGTTGAGAACATAGCGTTGTTCAGACGCTTTGTAATGAACATGCTTAAGCAATGTGATTGCGGTGCGCCAAGTCAAAAGGTGAAGTTGAAAAAAGCGGGATGGAACGACGATTATCGGGCTAGAGTCTTCTTTGGGTTATAAAT
>NZ_JBFRLK010000105.1:0-42076 GCF_041469805.1 Vibrio sp. 10N.286.48.C11
TGCTCGGCGCACCAAAAAAATGGCCGCATCATACGATGCGGCCATTTTCAAAATTTAATGTCACTTGAAGACTTAATGCTCTCTAAAACTCAGAGCACTTTAAGACTTAAAGCATTTTACGAGCGGCTTCTACAACCACTTTGATTGAACGTGCTTCTGTTACTTTTAGAGTGTCGTGATCAGGCGTCTCTTTTTGAGTACGGTTGATGATTACACCAGCAACACAACCTGCTTTCAGACCAGAACTTGCACACATAGTTAGCAGTGTTGCAGATTCCATCTCGAAGTTTAGAACGCCCATGTCTTGCCATTCTTGCATAGAGCCTTGGAAGCGCTTAACAACGCGACCAGAGAACGTGTCGTAACGCTCTTGACCTGGGTAGAACGTATCGCTTGATGCCGTTACGCCCATGTGAACTGTTGCACCTGATTCATCAACTGCCGCTTTCATTGCTGTTGCAACTTCAAAGTCAGCCACTGCTGGGAACTCCATAGGAGCAAAGTGTAGGCTAGCGCCGTCTAGACGAACAGAACCTGTAGAAACAATCATGTCACCCACGTTTACGTGAGGTTGGATAGCACCAGTCGTACCAACACGTAGGAAAGTGCGAACACCAAGTTGAGCAAGCTCTTCAACTGCGATAGAAGTCGATGGACCACCAATACCTGTTGAACATACAACAACTGGTTTGCCGTCTAGCTCTGCGCGGTAAAGCGTGTATTCACGGTGACTAGCAAGGAATACTGGGTTCTCCATCTCTTCTGCAATTTTTTGCACACGAGCAGGATCACCAGGGATGATCGCAAGAGTAGCACCGTTAAGATCTGCTTCAGTAACACCTAAGTGGAAAACAGCTTGAGACATAGTTCGCTCCTTTTGGCTTATTGGGCTTTTTACCCTTATTTAAGCTCATAGTAAATTCGTGGGGTACGAACACACTCTAACCAAGCTCATTACAAAATGAAGTGACACATGTCACATGAATGATCGCAACAATAATTCAAGTTTCACAAAAAACCGATTGGCATCACAAAAATAAGCAATCCGCACGCCTATGTTGCATACTAATGAGACAAAAAGCGCCTTTAACGTATTACCGCTAAAGGCGCTTTTATATTAAGAATGCTCTATGTCGGTGAGCTCGATTTAGTCCGCTTTAGATTTAAATCGAAGCAGACGCAATGCGTTCAATGTCACCAATGCAGTTGCACCACTATCCGCTAAAACTGCCACCCACAAACCGGTAATACCTAACAAGCTTGTCACCAAGAATACGACCTTCAAACCAAGCGCAAGGGCTACGTTTTGACGGATGTTGTTCATGGTCGCTTGCGACAGTTCAATCATCGCTGGCAGCTCAGTTAAACGGTTATGAGTCAGTGCTGAATCCGCCGTTTCCAAAGCGACATCCGTACCACCACCCATTGCGATGCCGACATTCGCCGTTTTCATTGCTGGTGCATCATTAATGCCATCACCGACCATCGCCACGTGCGACTGTTGAGATAACTCCTCAACGTAAGATACCTTGTCGCTTGGCAATAGGCTTGCCTTGTACTGCATACCAATCTTGCTACTGATCGCTGCTGCACTGCGCGGATTATCGCCGGTCAACATGATAGATTGAATACCTAATTCATTAAGTCGTTCAATCGCAAGCTTAGCGTCACTGCGTAACGTATCTTGCCAAGCAATCAGACCAATCACCGTCGTAGCTTGCTCTGTTGATTCTTCTTGATCTTTAACCTCAAGAGCAACCACAACCGTCTTGCCCTCACCTTCTAATGCTTCTACCTGAGAAACCACATCGGCACCAAGTTCGAACGTGACTTTAGACGGTGACAGAACCTGATACTTAACACCATCAACATCCCCTTCAACACCACTACCAATCAACGCTTTCTTGTTGTGTGATTCAGGAATCTCAATATTCAGGTCTTTTACTTTAGCGACAAGTGACTGCGCCAACGGGTGAGTAGAGCCAACTTCAATCGCCCCAACCACACGCAGCATCGCGTCTTGTTGCCAACCCGATAGAGGTTGAATATCCGTAACCTGAGGCTTACCTTCGGTCAGTGTGCCTGTCTTATCGAAGGCGATGGTTTGGATTTTGCCAAGCTGCTCTAGCGCTGCGCCGCCTTTAATGAGCGCGCCACGTTTCGCAGCTGCTGCTAAGCCAGAGGTAATCGCTGCAGGAGTCGAGATCACCAAGGCACACGGACAAGCAATCAATAACAGCGCTAGGCCACGGTATACCCATGTTTCCCATGGCTGCGCAAACAACAATGGTGGCGTGATGATGACCAACAGAGCCACTACCATCATTAACGGTGTGTACCAACGGCTGAACTTATCGAGGAATCGCTCTAGTGGTGCTTTACGTGATTCTGCTTCTTCAATCAGATGAAGAATACGATCGATCGCGTTCTCACCCTGTTTTGAAGTGATGGTGATACGAACCACTTTATCGACCACCACAGCGCCAGCCATGATGCTGTTACCTTCGATATGTTCAACAGGAACAGATTCACCGGTTAACGCACTTTCATCAAAGCTTGCCGCGTCTGTAATCAATTGTCCGTCAGCAGGTAAACGAGAGCCCGCAGCCACTTCAATCACATCACCTGGAACCAGTTCACTGACGGCAACTTCTACACGTTCGCCGTTGATGATCTTAGTCGCGTTTTCTGGTACCAATGCCATTAGCGCTTGAACGCCACTTCTTGCTCGAGATGAAGCAAACGCTTCTAAGCGCTCACCAATCAAGAACAACAATAGAACCATCGCAGCTTCCACAGTTTCGCCAAGGTACAAAGCACCCAGCGCGGCAACACTCATTAAGGTTTCAATAGCAAATGGTGTTCCTGAGCGTGCCAACTGAACCGCTTTTTTCGCCACCGGATATAAACCAAGCAGACAAGTTACCGTAAACAAGCCTTCACTTAATTGAGGTGAGGTGCTTTTCACAAGCACTGCAAACAGCATTGCCGCTGCAATCGCGATAATCTGTAAATTAGGTTGGATATGAGCTTGCCAAAAAGTCTCAGGTTGTTGTTTTTCTTTCTTTGAACCGACTTCCGTAAGAGGGAAACCCGTTTTGATAGAGACCTGTTCAATGGTGTCAGCAATGCTTTCATTATCGAATTTCACAACCAGCTTTTCGGTAGCAAAGAGAACCTTCGCTTGAATAACACCGTCAATATTGCTGATCGCGTTTTCTATTTTTCTTGCACAAGCTGGGCAGTCCATTCCGGCAACCAGCCAACTTTTCGAAAATTTGGCATCGAGAGATAAAGTTGAGGACTGACTGTCTTCTTCTCCACTGTCCGACGAGCTACAACAATCATCTCCAGACGATGACGGAGCAGCAGAAGAGCTACAACAACCAGATGAAGTGCCTGCTGCTGTGATGCTTGAAATTTTAGGGCTAGAGCAACTTGCTCCTGCCGCTTGAGGTTGAACGTCCACTTTTGCTGAGCGGCACGCTGCATGTTTTGCGCACATAATGTATCTCCTTAATACTCAAAAGCCTTGAGGTTGTTGCTAACTTACGAGCAACAGAACCTTAAGTTCATCAAAAGTATAAACCTTGGAGGCTACTCCAAGGTCAAGAAGAAGTTTTCAAGAAAACAAAAATATTATGCCAGCGCCGATGGCTTACTGAGATTTAAGCTCCGCACACTCTTCACGGTTAGCGGATACATCATCAATAAGAACCGCATCGTGTGAACAGAATGGCTGAGTGTTCAAGCTGACAATCGACACATCATCTTCCACTGGATCAACTTGAGATCCTTGCATCAGTTCAGCGATATGATGTCGAAGCACCAAGATACCTAAAATTCCGAACAAAACATTACCCAAAGCTTGACCATAGAGAACACCCAAAGCGCCATACCATTGCGAACCTAGATATACGAACGGCAGAGTACCTAACGTCGCTTTACCCAAATTCAATGCTGTCGAGTAAAGCGGTTTACCTAGGTTGTTGAAAGACGTGTTGGCAACAAATAGTGCACCGTTAAAGGTGAAGGTTAACGCCACATAGGTACAGAAAGCCGCCACAATGATTGCTGCATCACCTTGTAAGCTAAAGCCTTGAATGACATAACCTTGAACGAAGTACAACAGAATACAAACAGCGATGGTGTATGCCGTAGTAACCAGCAATGAGTTATTGAGTGTTTCTTTTACTCGGTCCATGCGTTCAGCACCAAAGTTCTGACCAATGATTGGCCCCACAGCGCCAGACAAGGCAAAGATAACCGCAAAACAAACTGGCGTCAGACGACCTATCACGGCAAAGCCCGCGACAAAATCCTCACCATATTGTGCGATACCCGTTGTTACAATCGCATTACCGATAGGCGTTGCGGTATTGGTGATAATCGCAGGCAGCGCAATCGCCAATATTGGTCGAATATTAATGCGCCATTGCACAAAAGAAGGCGGAGCTACCAGCTGATGGCTGCGAATAAGAGGATAAAGCGAAAAGAATAGCACCGAGAAACGAGCGACAACCGAAGCGATAGCCGCCCCTTCGATGTTCCAACCAAAACCAAAAATAAACAGAGGATCGAGAATCGCGTTAACAATGCCGCCAGACAAAGTTGCCCACATCGAACGCTTAGCATCACCTGCCGCTCTTAAGCCCGCACCCGCTGCCATCGCTAACGCCAAAAATGGACCACTAGGTAGCAAAATCTGTAGGTAAGCTTGAGCGCGTTCGGCTGCAATGCCTTTGGCGCCTATCGCGGCTAGCAGCTCTGGAATATAAGCGAACATGATTGCAGTTATGGTTGAACTGATAACAAACGCAGTCAGCATGATACTGGTGCTTAGGTTTCGAGCGTGCTCTTGATTCTTGGAGCCGATGGCTTTGGACACTAATGCGCCCATGGCAATGGAAGTACCGATAGAAACGGAGGTAGAAAAGAAAGTCAGCGTACCTGCAAATCCTACCGCAGCAGCCAATTCAACCTGTCCGAGCATACTGATAAACAGCATGTCGAGCAGATCGACCACAAATAACGCCATCAAACCGACAGAGCCAGCCCCCGACATCACCAATATGTGGCGCATCGTTGAACCTTCAACAAACTTTGCCGTTTGATTTGACATGAAACCTCCAAAAGTTGGAATACCCAAGAGCTAAAGCCTAATCAGCTGTTCAACTGTTCAACTGGCTAGGGATCCAAAAAGAGAGGATCGACCAAGAAAAGCGCTATACGGAAAAAAGGCGCTAGTGCGCCTTTTTTCAATTGAGGGTATTGAGAAAAATAATCGTTCTTAACACGCTACTATACCTGATGTTTGAAGCATTCTTCCAAGTTCTTGCCAATTGCTCTCAAAACATCAGTTCTGGTGATAATACCCACCAGTTTTCGATTATCGATCACAGGGTATGCTTTAGGTTTTCCAACCTGCATCATGTCCGCCAATTCAATAATGGATAAGTCAGGTGACACCGACAGCACTTCTTGGTACATACAGTCACCCACAAGGTGTGTGTCTTGGCAGAAGTAACTGACCTTCACAAGTTTCTCGAGTAAATCCTGCTCTGAAAGGAAGCCAATCACTTGTTCGTTATCATCGATTACGGGCCCACCCATATGGTGGCTACGCATCACTTTGTCTAACGCTAGACTTAACGGCATATCAGGAGTAAATGTCACAACCTGCTGCGTCATGTAATCTTTCACTTTAATAGAATGCATTGCGTTCTCCCTAAATACTTTGCGTCATATATTTTCTATCTTGTTAAGTTAATTGTTGTCTAAAATCTTGATTTTACTAAATGGATTTCAACAATTTTATTGATAGGCAAAACCTAACAAGACAAAAAAGTGAGACAAACAAAGGGTTGAGCACGTTTTCGAACGCCAGAAAAAAGAAAAAAAAGAGCCCTTACAAAGCCTTACTTTCCCTTGCTTAACCTTACTTAGCCGAGCTAGCCTGCGTAAATAAACCCTGTAATCTTCACCTCACTAATAATTAGAAATCCCGTTTTAGGAAGTTTATGCAACACGACAACAACATGTACGCGTATATTTACGCAGGTAACGACGGCACAGAAAACACACTCATCGCCACTATCGATAATCAAGAAAAACCGCTGATATCAAGCTGCGTTGATGAGATAAAACGCATGTCATGCTTAGCCATTGATTTAGCAGCAAAACACGACCTAAAAGTGAAGCTGGTGAAATATCAAAGAGAACAAGAGATCGACTTCGGCCTATTCGTTAAATAGTGAATCCGACACTGATTTGGTTAATCTCTAACTGGCAGCCATAGTAGCATTAGCAAGCGCAATAGCCGTGAATGGCTGCCGAATTCGACCTGACAAGCCTAACGGGTAAAGGCTATAATGATCAGACGGCGCCCTTGCCGATTTTCATTGTCCAAATACGGTTTACTATGTCTTCCCAAACCCCACCTAAAACGTATCTAACGAATTCCTTATCTAAGTTAAAAAGCTACTTTAGTGAGTTATTGGATTTCCAATCACGCATTTGGGTGGTTCATATCTTTGAAGACTCTATTACCGATCAGTCGTTTGTGATTAATGAAGATGGCTTTAAAGAACCGCTAGAGTGGATGAAAAAACGTGATTACCAAGCGGGAATGCTTGATCGTGTTGATAAGATGAAAATCTCACAGGTGATTGAGATTCAGTTCGAAGACAAAATGCATCGCTTGATGCGAGTGAAGTAGCTTTATTGTTTGGGCGTTCACGAAAAGCCCTTGCTAGAAATCAAGTATAAAAAGGCCAGCGCTCGCTGACCTTCTCTCATTGATTACAAACCACCATCTAACGCGCACAATACTCATGCCACAGGCGCACCGCTTTCTGGTATGCCTCAGTTTTATCGTGCGTTTCTGCAAAGAGAATGGCTGTCATGCTGTCGACAACGGTATTCGCCATTAGCGCCATATCTTCAGCCGATGTGCCAAGTACACATTGACTAGGAAGTGGCAGCTCTAGGTTCATCATCTCTTCCCAGTAGAACGATTCGACTTTGTCAGGAGAGCTCATCCATACCGTTTGGCTAACTTTAGGATTATATTCCGACTCACCGTTCATCCCTTTGAATGAAATCACCGAGTGGGATTTATTTCCGATAACATGCTCAACTTCCGCATGAAGTTGTGGAAAGCCAGGATGGAAACTGCCACGCAGACCTAAACGGCCACCACCAGGATTCAATGCTCGAACTACCGTGTTAATTGGTGTTCTCAAACCGTAGCGGTGTTTCCAACCAATCATGGTTTGTGCTTCGGGCGCAAAGTTAGCTAGCGGTAAATAAGCAATGCCGTCTTGTTCAAGAATCGACTTAGCATGTTCAGGGCTCTCAGCACTTTGCACACCGACATCTTGCAAATGGCTTTCAACGTGCGTCCTACCGCTCGGCTTATCCATATAGCCATGCATTAACACTTTATAGCCATTGTCAGCTAAGATTTTTGCCGCCAACAAGTTCCAAGGCTTGCCACTGGCGTTATCGTTACGCTTACCTGCATAACACGGCCAATCAATATCAGCGCCTAAATCTGGCACTCGAGATTGAAACGCTTTTACAAAGCCAGCGATCTCTTCATTGGTTTCATTCTGCACACGAATCAACATCAGTAGCATAGCCATTTGGTCGTCACCGACTTCTCCGCTTAAATACTCATCCATGATGCGGTAGGCTTGTTCGAACGATAAAGGCTTACGCCCTCTTTCTCCTCGTCCAACTGTACGAATACACTCTAAAATACTACTCATTGATTGTTTATTCTCTTCCGTTGATATCAATAAAATTCGAATACACTTTCGATTCTATGATACCCACCGTGCATTGCAAAGCGATTCAGTTGCTCTCGACCGAATTACCAATACGCGGATTGGTGTTCTAAAAGTAAACTTACTGGTGTAAAATTAGCGTATGTAATACTAACCGCGACATATTGAGTAGTATCCCGATGACTGTAAAAAAAACGCTGAGCCAAAGAAAACGTGAATCGATCGTTGCCGCTGCTATCGCAGAGTTTACTGAGCATGGCTACAAGGCCACCAGCATGGATAAAATATCGAGTCGCGCAGAAGTATCAAAGCGCACCGTATACAATCACTTTGCCAGCAAAGAACTGCTTTTAGATGAGATTCTAGACAGCATTTGGAGCAAAACTCTGGCCGCAACGCATTTCCCATATCAAGCAGAACTGCCACTTGAAGAACAGCTTTCCTCGATAGCCAATCAAGAGCTTGAGTTACTTGAGTCTGAAGGCTTCATCGACCTGTCACGCGTGTTGTTCTCAGAGTATTTCCATAACGCCGAACTGGCGCATCAAGCGATGGAAAAATATTCCCAAGCAGAAAGTGGACTTACAACCTGGATTAAAGCCGCGTTGGCAGACGGTCGTTTAGTAGAACTAGACCCACAATTCGCCTCCACGCAGTTCATTGGTCTGCTTAAGTCTTTTGCGTTTTGGCCGCAAATCATTGGTCATGTGCCGTCACCGGATGCTGCGCACAAACAAGTGATCATTACTTCAAGTGTCGAGATGTTCCTTAAACAATATCAGGCGTGATTTTGGTGGTTGATGAGAATTCAACCACAATAAAACCATCACTAGTATCTGCTGTTATTTTCCCTATACTGCAACCCACTTTCGTCATTACGACTCAGTAAAACTTCAACTTTAGGTAACCCTATGATTACTTTCACCACCAACTTTGGCGATATCGAGATTGAACTGAACCTTGAAAAAGCGCCAGTAACGTCGAAAAACTTCCTTAAATACTGCCAAGACGGTTTCTACAAAGGCACGACATTTCACCGTGTTATTGAAGGTTTCATGATTCAAGGTGGTGGTCACACTATCGACATGACAGAAAAACCAACTCGTGCCCCAATCGTCAACGAAGCAAACCGTGGCTTGAAGAATGTGATTGGTTCTGTGGCAATGGCTCGGACTGATGCACCACATTCTGCAACGGCGCAGTTCTTCATCAACCTTGATGACAACGATTTCCTAGATCACACCTCAACAACCAATGCTGGCTGGGGTTACGCGGTATTCGGTAAGGTTTCAGCAGGTATGGATGTGGTAAACAAAATTGCGAAAGCACCAACAACCATTCGCTGGGGACACGAAGATGTGCCTTGCGAAGATATTGTGATTACAAAAGTCACTATTCGCGACTAATTCATTCACGTCCTTTCCCGCCCCTAGTGCATTCGAATTGATGGCATAAAGAAAAGAAGGCTGTGCGATAGGACGATGGTGGTAAGGGTTCGACTTTACCACCTGTATTCAAAGCTCGTTGTTAGAATAGTTACCAGCGAGAACGATAAGTACGGTGACACCCTTTGCACGTCTTATTCGCAGAATTTAACCCTTGCTCTGCACTCGACAAGTCTTGTTCAACACTCGCCTGATAAAGCTCAGAAAAGCACTTGAAGAACAACCCACACTCGGCCTTGCGCCGAGTGTTTTATTTTCGTCTCGACCATTTGATATAGCAAAATAGTGAAGCAATGATCACCGCCCCACCGAGCAGCTTCTGCATCTCTACACTTTCGCCAAGCACACTCACACTTAACAGTAGCGTCCACACAGGCTCAAGAATCATGATCAATGCCGCCACTTCCATGTTCACGGAGTGCTGACCGACCGTTTGTAGCAAGTAACGAATAGACGTTGCGATCACCGCAGAGACAATAAACCAGAAGACTAAGGTTTTGGTGATTTCGAACTCCGGCTGAGCTGTCATAGAAGCAAAGGCTAAACCACTCACACCCACCACAAACAGTTGCACACAGATTGATGCGATAGGCTTGATATTGGTAATCACACGCTTGTTCATCACAAAGTGAACAGACAACAACATCGATGCTAACAAGAAGTAAATCTGACTCTGCTCAACATGCCAGCCGTTGCCCAAAGTCAGCAACAGCATGCCAATAATCGCGATCGGGAAAGACATCCAAAACGCACGATTAGGCTTAACTCGAAACAAAATCCAAGACACAAACGGTGCAATGATCATGGCTAAGCTCATGATGAATGCCCCTTCCGACAAGCTTTCCGTCACCGAAACCGCAAACACCCATACCTGTAATGAGGCAGACAACAACAAACCCACGCCGCAAAGAGACAGAATCTGCTTAAGCGAAAGCTTACGAATATGGTGAATACAAAATGGCAGAAGAATAAGACTCGCGACGAGGAATCGCACACCAATGAACACTGGCCCAGGCATTTCTAATACCACCAGCTTAGATGCAATCCATCCCACCCCAGCTAGCAGGGTGGCAAATAGAAGGTACAGCTCTCCGCGCATCGCTTTCACATTCATCATTTTACTTGGTCCAATAACAAAAAAAGCAACCCGACTCTGCAAGGTTGCTTTTTATAAACATTCAACAGAATCAAGATACTATCTCAATACTCTGCTTCAGGCAGCTGTTTTAGCCTGCGTATTCTGGGTAATCCGTTAAACCTTTTTCAGCACCACCGAACAATGTGTTTGGATCGTGCGCCGCAAGTGGGTAACCATTTTGAATACGAGCTGGTAAATCTGGGTTCGCAACGAATGGACGACCAAAGCCAACCATGTCAGTTACGCCTTCAGCAACGGCTTTTTCGCCACGCTCGCTATCGTATTTACCCGCATAAATAAGGACACCCTCGTAGGCTTCACGAACTGCTGCTTTAAATGCTTTTGGCGTTTCAGGTGCATCGTCCCAATCAACTTCTGCAATGTGTAGGTAAACAATTTTGTATAGGTTAAGTAGTGCTGCCGCCGCTGTGTAAGTCTCTACTGGTGTAGCGTCAACCGTACCATTCAACGATGTGAACGGAGCAAGGCGTACACCAACACGGTCAGCACCAATCGCTTCAACCATAGCTTCAACCACTTCGCCTAGGAAACGTAAACGGTTTTCAATTGAACCACCGTATTCGTCAGTGCGGTTGTTTGCTTCAGAATCGATGAATTGGTTGATTAAGTAACCATTCGCTGCGTGAAGTTCGATACCATCAAAGCCTGCTTCAACCGCATTCAAAGCCGCTTGGCGATACTGTTCAACCACCTCTTTGATGTCTTGTTTCGTCATTTCACGAGGTTCAACCACATCAACAAAGCCCGGTTCATCAGTACCGTTATCGATGAATACCTTTACGTTTTGTGCTTTAAGTGCAGAAGACGAGATTGGCTGTTCACCACCAATGTTGTCTGGGTGTGTTACACGGCCTACATGCCAAAGTTGAGCGAAGATAACGCCCTCTTTTTCATGTACGGCATCAGTCACTTTTTTCCAACCAGCGATCTGCTCATCAGAGTAGATACCCGGAGTCCAAGCATAGCCTTGACCCATAGGTGAAATTTGTGTGCCTTCAGCAATAATCAAACCTGCAGAAGCACGCTGAGCGTAGTAAGCCGCCATCATATCGTTTGCTGAATTACCAGGTTGCGTTGCGCGAGAACGCGTCATCGGTGGCATAACAATACGGTTTTTAAGCTCGATATTACCAAGTTGAATTGGTTGAAATAGTGCGTTTGTCATTGTTATATCCTCGATTAACCTAGTTGAATCAGTTCGATTTGGTAGCCGTCTGGGTCAGTAATAAAAGCGATATGAGTTGAGCCGCCTTTCACTGGACCCGCTTCGCGAGTGACGTTGCCACCTAGCGATTTGATTTTGTCACATGCTGCGTAAATATCTTCTACACCCAATGCCAGATGACCAAACGCGCTGCCCATCTCGTACTCGTTAGTATCCCAGTTGTACGTTAGCTCGATAGTCGTACCGCCTTGCTCGTAGCCAACAAAAACTAATGTGTAGCGGTAGTCTTTGTTTTCGTGGCGTTCAAGTTCCTTCATTCCCAATACCTTGGTGTAGAACTCGATAGACTTGTCTAAATCAGTAACTCGGATCATTGTGTGTAGG
Organism: Vibrio sp. 10N.286.48.C11; assembly: GCF_041469805.1. Classification (NCBI taxonomy): domain Bacteria; kingdom Pseudomonadati; phylum Pseudomonadota; class Gammaproteobacteria; order Vibrionales; family Vibrionaceae; genus Vibrio; species Vibrio sp. 10N.286.48.C11. The sequence goes on from NZ_JBFRLK010000105.1 coordinate 11,944, forward strand.
AATTTCATATTTCGCCTTTGATACTTTAATCTCAGCCTCGTTCAGAAGCTAAGTAATGTTCGTTTAGGTTGACCTTGAGGCCACCTACTTCTCTGTTGCTAGGTATATTACTGAACACACACAAATCAGTGAAATTATTAAATATTCTCATTTTAATAATTTTTTGTTATTAATATATTGTCTAGTACCAACTAAGCGACACAAAAAAGGGAAGCCAATGCTCCCCTTAGATTTAGACTCTCAATTAAAATCGCAACCGCCTATCTTTAAGCGCCTTCGACATTGAATCTGATGTACTAATGACTTGTTCTCTGAACCATTTATGAGCGGGGTCGCTGTTCTGCTTCTTCAACCAAATCAGGTAGTGAGACATCGGCTGATATTCAAAGGGTGGCTTGAACAGCTGCAAACTTAACTTTTCTTGGAACTGCACGGCCATAGATAAAGGCACCACAGTGATGTAGTCGGATTGGCTACACAGCAAGATATTACTGAACAGCGAGCGTCCATGGAACACGATTTTACGCTGGGACAGATCCAAAGCAGTGTAGTGATTTAAACTGCGAACTTTGCGTCGTGTTCTGTCTAATACAGCATGCTTTTCACTTAGGAACTGAGCTTCGCTGAGTTCACCTTGGATTCGCGGATGATCAGCTCGGCACACGATCACAAACTCGCCTTCATAAAGTGTTTCACTGGCGATACTTGGGTGTTCAGGCACCACAATATCGATCATCGCATCGAACTCTTGAGTCAAAAGATCTTCATAAATGCGCTCATCACTGTCTGGTTGATCAAAGACTTCCAGCGACAAGTTTTGATTAGGAAGCTCCGCGAAACTATTGAGCAGTACCCACTGTAAGTGCTCAGGCGCAGAGATCACAAACTTACGCTCAGAGGATTGCTCATCAAAATTAGCCATCGATTGAAACACGCCATTGAGTTCATTGATTGGCGCTTTAATCTGCTCATACAAGCTTTGCGCATAAGACGTAGGCGCAACGCCTCTTCCTTTACGAACAAAAAGCTCTTGGCCAATCTCTTTTTTTAGGCGAGCTAACGCGGTACTGATGGTCGATTGATTAGTACTGAGTTGATCCGCAGCTTTACTTAAACTGCCCTGCTCCATCACCGCAGAAAACACGGCAAGTAGATTAAAGTTGGGGATGTCGTTGCTCATAGATCATGCCTTTATTCTGGATAGTACTCTCGTGTATCTACAAATCTTATCCTATCGTAAATACGATACTATGAAATGTTAATTCGCTATTTTTCGACCCAATTTGTGAGACTACTATCAGCGCCCTAAAAACTGCTCCCAAAATAGGTTCTATTCCATGAAAAAACACGCACTTGCCATTGTAGTGTCAACGCTTTCAACTCATGCAATGGCGGCTGGCCCATTGCTTCCTGAATTAGGTTCATTGAACGCAAGTACTGCAGGAGCTGGTACCGCAGCTCTAGCAGAGAGTGCGTTAACAGCTTGGACGAATCCGGCCGGCATGTCTCAACTAAAAGAAACCAACGTTACAGTAAATGCTTCTATTTTAGATACGACATTTGATTACTCTGATCAAGGTTCAACAGGCCCCGCATTTTCAAATGGGGAGAACGCAGATGGCGGGACAACAACCCCAACAGGTAGTTTCTACTTTGTCACACCAATCAACGATCAATTCCACGCAGGCCTTTCAGTTGCATCACAGGGTGGTTCCGGCGTTGATTATGGTGACAATTTCCACGGTGGTAATCTATTAGAAAACGTGGAGTTTATTACCGTACAAATTGCACCAGCAATATCGTACAAAGTAACTGACAAGTTTGCTGTTGGTGCTGCCATCAATCTGGAATACTTCTCAGCAAATGGTGAACTCGATGTCTTTCCGGGAGTTCTCCCAACGATTGGAGAGGGCAAGCTTGAGGCCAATGCCGACGATTTTAACGTAGGTTATACACTCAGTGCCTTTTACAAATTCAACGAAGCACATCGTATCGGTTTGATTTATCGCTCTGAAATCGCGCACTACGGTGAAGGCGATGTAAAAACAACGCAACCAGGATTCAAAGGCAATATCGTCAACATGGATGTTGGATTAGATTTCATCATGCCACAACACGTTCAAGCAAGTGGTGTTCATGCCGTTAATCCGCAGTGGGACATGCTTTGGAGTGTGACTTGGTATGACTTATCAACTTGGACAGACCTAACGCTAGACCTGAACAATGCACCAATTGAAATCGTTCAACGTGATTTTGATGATGTATGGAATTTCGCGATCGGTACACACTACCAACTTAATGAACAATGGCGATTAGAAACCGGAGTGAGTTACGAAACCTCACCGCAAGATGATCCGACAAAGGTATACATGGAGCTCCCGGTAAGCGACATTTGGCGCTATGGAATCGGTGCGACCTATCAAGTAAACGACAGCTGGCAAGTGCGTGGTTACTACGATTACATCGACTTAGGTACACCAAACATTGATTACACGCTCGACCTTGCACCTTCGCTAGGTAACCTTAACGGTCAATACAAGAGTTATGCACACTACTTTGGCTTACAAGTGAACTATCGCTTCAAGTAACATTCAGCCTTGAACAACACTAACTCAAATAAGAATTAAATTTAGTCATCTGGCTAAATCTATATTACTTACCTGAAATTTTTAACTAAATATTAAGCTTAGTGCCCTGCGCGCTAAGCTTTTTTATTTGGGCTAAGCATTTCAATTAATTTTCTTTCTGCTCTCAATCGACAAGTCATTTATCGCCGTTTTGATTTGCATTGATTATCAACCTAATAAACCCAACAAACAAGGGCTTATTGTCTCATTTTTCGTGACACTGTTTCACAGTCGCTTTCAGCTACTTAGTAAAGCTCTTTGTCTTTTTCACAGCGCAGGCTGAAAATTGTGCATTTAGCAAAACACTGTTCTTTCAACTAAACCTATTAATTTTCGAGCGTTTTAGGCTTCAGCCCTTATTCAGCCTAATGAAGAGGTTTGGAGGAACGCTTTCTCCGCTCGCTATTTTCCTAAAGAACGACCAGCACATTAGTTCAAAAAGCAGCCCTTTATTTTTATAAAACTCACTACTAATGAATAAAGATCATTAGCTATCGTATTTGCGATGATTACAAAACGAAATATTACGTAGATTCATATTATTCACATCTTCTATATTTCCCGCCAACGAATAAACACTTCATGACTGTGAAGATGAAGTGAATGCCAAACAAGTTATGACTAAGAGTATAGATATGCTTAAAATTAAAAAGAGTTTCCTTTCTGTTGCCATTACTGCAGCAGCATTACTTTCAACAACAGCAAGTGCACAAGAAAAATTATCAGTACAAGAAGCGGCAAAAAAATCAGCAAACCCAGTATCAGATGTATGGATGCTAATTACTCAAAATGATTATACTTTTCTAGAAAAAGAAGATGGTCACCATGAGATGCAAAACCGCTTCAGCTTTCAACCAGTAATGCCTGTACCTATCATGGATGGTGAATGGAACTTGGTGAACCGTTTGGTTGCCAACCACTACAGTTCACCAGGCGATCGTGAAAACGGTGATTTCTTTGAAGGACGTACAAACGGTATGGGAGACACTGTCTTTCTATCAATGGCAGCCCCTAACCGTGATGATGGGTGGATTTGGGGTGTTGGTCCAACGATGATCATGCCAACAGGTACTGATGGTTTAACGCAAGATAAGTGGCAAGTCGGCCCTGCAGCAATGGTCGCTCGCCTTGGTAAAGAAACAGGTAATCCAACCAGTATTGAAAGCTGGAACGTTGGTTTCTTAGCTCAGCAATGGTGGGACGTGGGCGGCAGTGACAGCGTTACTGAGTCAACCAATCAAGCGGACATCCAGTATTTCTTAAACTATCGTGTCAGCAACACCGCGTTAATTGGTATGACACCTAATATTCAAATTGATTGGACAAAAGATGGTTCCGACCAATTTACTGTACCTGTCGGATTAGGCTATATCGATATGTTTAAGGTTGGGCCAATGCCAGTTCGTTGGGGTGTAGAACTTCAATATTACGTAATGAAACCAGACGCAAATGTTAATACAACCAATCCAGCTGAGTATGTGCCATATGCACCAGATTGGAACCTGAAATTCTTTATTGCTCCTGTTAGATTAAACCCGTTCAAATAATCGATTAAAATCCCCCTACAGGCTGGTCTAATTTATTTAATATTTTAGGCCAGTCTTTTAGCACTTTTCATCGACTTCTATGATCCAAACCAAGTTAATGAACAATGTTTTCTATCTGTATATGAGCCTTTTCAAATAAATCGACCTACCGATTTAGAGTTATAACTACTAATCGTAATTACGATATTATCAAATCGTAATTCTGGGTAGATACTGGTCAAAACTCTTCCTATTATCCTGCTAACAAATCAATTCTTAGCCCAAACAGAATGCTGACAAATGTTTTACAACACTATGTCAATTGCCATGGAAGATCCCCTCGACAGACGAGGTTTTACACGTAAAGAAGACAGTAGCTAAAAGAACGAGCCTAATATTTCGTTCAACAGTGCATCGTCATTCAACCTGCGTTTCAGGCTAACAATAAGAATTGATTTGTAGAGGAGCATATTCGCTTCTTGATACCGAGAATCGGTTGTCTGGACTGAGCAATATCACTTTAAATATCATCTGTTACTTTTGTTTATTATGAGCTCCAATCTACCCACATAATAAACATCTACTTTTTAAGATGTCATTAAAGGTGACTTCTAGGCTGCAAATTCTCTCTTCTTATTGATGTAGGTTGAGATATGAACTTTATAAAAATCGTTTTCCAGAAGATCTGGGCCGTTGCTATGGTCTTGATTAAATTCTGCCTGTTTATGGCGGTGATGTTTGCTGGTGCATGGGCTCTTGCACCGTTAGGCACAATCCATTCTAAAGACATCGACATGTCTCAATTCAACAATCATCCCAATGAAATGATGATGAACTTCTTCCAGATGGAGTACTTCTCTGGTTACTTGTTCTCAGTGACCATTGCTGTGGTATTAGCCGGTATTTACGGCATGTGGCAATTACATGAGTTGGGAGTGCATAAAGCAAAAGAGCACAAAAGCGCTCACGTACAGATCGTGTTTGCACTGTCACTTTGTGGACTGTTCATCAGCAAAACATTCTGGGTTATCGCATTGGTTATCGCATTGGCGAACTGGAAACATATTGGTCAATCACTGAGTGATGTTATTCGCCGTGGTGTTCAGCCTAAACAAGATGCGACTAATGGAGCGACAGCCGCTGTCCACGTATCACCTGAACAATCGGTAACAGAGCCGTCTCAAACACTACAGTCTCCAGTAGAACAATCTTCAAAAGAACAGTCTTCAGAAGATAAGGCTCCAACAAAACCATCCCCTACAGAAAAAGAGGTCGCATAATGAAAGAGATGATGATTCCATACATCCTAATTGTATGGTCACTGTTTGCGACAGGTGCACTGAAGAAGAACTTCAAAAACTACACTTGGGCAGCCATTGGCGGTGTTACGATTCTTACAGTCTTAGCGGTTATCTCTCGCTTGTGGGCACCCGTTGATTTAACCAATTCAACCACAGTCAAAGCGCCACACGCGGTGATGTCACCTATCTTTGGCCAGCAGATCGACCAAGTGCTTGTTGAGCACAACCAAATGGTTAAAGAAGGCGATGTAATTTACACCCTCGTCGACATTGAGTCTGCCGCAGACAAAGCAAAGATCGAATCTTCAATAGTTAAAAAAGAAGAACAGATCAAGCAAATGACTCGCGACTTAGAACGTACTGAAACATCACCAGAGATATTCAATGCTCGTGATGTAGAAAAGTACGACTCCGATCTTCGAGTACTGCACGCTGAACTTGTGTCGCTGAAAGCCGATCTACAAAAAGTAAACTGGGCACAAGAAAAGAAAACCGTTAAAGCTGAGTTTGACGGTCAGGTATCGATAGTGAATATCGCTGAAGGTTCTGTCATGGGTAACATGCACCTCTACAACACCAGCAAAAAGTTCCTTGAGATGCGTATCTCAGACCAAACTTACGGCTACGTTCAAGTTGGTGACTTTGCGGAATTCTACGTTGATGCATACCCAGGACACGTGTTCCGAGCAAAAGTACACAGCTTTAATGCCGGTACCGGTGAGTCGAGTATTTCTCCACTTCAGGGGCCACAAAGCGTCGGTCAACACGTGGTAAGAAACGGTAATGGTTTAGGTCGTACTATCGTACTTGAGATCATCGAACCAGAAGGTTACAACATCCCTATTGGTTCAACTGGCGCGGCTTGGATCTCGGCTGAAAAGCCACATCCGTTCTGGGGCTTCATCGATGTAATCGGCGCAGCAACGGTCCGCCTACAATCTTACAAGTCATACTTAGGTGCTTGGTAAGCGCTTAAGCTCTTGGTATACGATTAGCTCTTGGCAAACGATTAAGCATTCAATGATGTGACTGTTATTCACTCGTATAACAGCCACTCATTAGCCTGCTACTAATTTCCAAACAAATGCCCCGAATTTCGGGGCATTTTTATATCTGTTGCAAGCTCATTTACTAATTGATTCAGATCAATATAAATCGTCAATACAATTATTGGGTGAACAAATCATCGAAAAAACGATGAGTTGAAATCTTATTAGCGCGTAGATAACAACCTCCCCCACCTCTATCATTTGGCTCAAGAAATCCAATTCCTGTATCCAAATATAAGGTCACGACCATGACTAATACATTCAAAAAAATGGCGCTTCCTGTTGCTATCGCGAGCGCTCTACTTGCTTCTGGTTTTGCATCTGCAACGCCAACTGTAGAAGCGACATCGAAAGTTGGCCAAGAACTTCAGACGGCAAATGCTGCGCAATACCAAAACATTGACCTTGATGCTCGCTACAAGAGTGAGGTTCTATTCGAACACAAATCAAACATGTTCTGGGGCAAAGGCGAACGTATTCAAGTTGTTTCTAAAACAGGCGATTCTCTAGCTTACACTGCTGAGTCTGACCATGTTCACCCAATCCTCACCAAGCATGGTCGTAAAATGGACCAAGCAATCATCAAAGTAGATGACAACGTATACCTTGGTTACGGTTTCGGTCTAGATACACCCGTCATGATTGAAGGTACGGACGGCATCATCATTGTTGATCCAGGCGAGTCGGTAGAAATGGCTCAATCGGTTAAAGAACAGTTCCGTCAAATCACCGACAAGCCGGTTAAAGCCATCATCTATTCTCACAACCACATCGACCACATCTCTGGTGTGCGTGCATGGGTGACTGACGAAGAAGTGGCATCAGGTGAAGTGAAAATCATCGCAGAAGCAGGCCTAACAGCTGCAGTGGCTAACTGGTCTTCAAACCTAGGTACTCTATTTGGTCACCGTACTTCTTACACAGGTGCTAAGCACGTAGAAGAAGGCGAGCACGGCACAGTAAACGACGGCCTTGGTCCACGCTTCATGCAAGGTGCTATCTCGTTTATTGAACCAAACCTGTTTGTACCAAGCCAAAGCCACATCGAAATCGAAATTTCTGGCGTGAAAATGCACATCGAAAACGTGCCATCTGAAACTAAAGATGAGCTAGTGGTTTATTTCCCAGACCAGAAAATCCTACACGCGGCTGAAGTACTTCAAGGTGAGAACTTCCCTAACCTTCACACCATCCGTGGTACTAAATTCCGTGACCCATCAATGTGGTTCAAGGGCATCGACGTAATGCGTAAGTTCGACACTGAGATCATGATTAACTCTCACGGTCGTCCTGTTGAAGGTAAAGAAGCGGTAGCTGACGTACTAACGGCTTACCGTGATGCGATTCAATACACTCATGACCAAACTATCCGTTACATGAACAAAGGTATGACGCCAGACGAGCTAGTTGAAGTAGTTAAACTTCCTAAGCACCTTGCAGAACACCCTTGGTTAGGTGAACACTACGGTACTGTTGCACACGCCGTGCGTCAGATTTACGTAGGTTACAACGGTTTCTTCGAAGGTGACCCATGGCAGCTAGAGCCAATGGCTTACGAGCAACGCGCTAAAGCATTCGTAGAGATCATGGGCGGTCGTGACAACATCCTTACTACTGCACAAGCCGCAATTAAGGCTGAGAACTACACATTTGCAGCAGAAATTCTTTCTTACCCAATCACGGTAAACAAGCAAGATATGGAAGCTCGCGAAATGAAAGCACAAGCTTACAAAGCATGGGCTGCAGACCAAGTGAACATCAACTGGCGTAACTGGGCGCTCAACGCTGCGGCTGAACTAGAGAACAAACGTGACTTCTCTAACATGATCAGCTTCGCTTCTGTTGACGTTCTTACTGCGCTACCAAGCAAGCAGATCTTCGACATGATGACTTCAACGCTTATCGCAGAAAACTCGTTAGACGTGAACATGATGCTAACGTACAACTTCTCTGATACGAACGAAGCATTCACTATCGAAATTCGCAACGGTATTGCTCAGTTACACGAAGAAGCAGTGAAAGGTGCAGACGTTCAAATCGACACCACTCGTGCAGTACTGAACCAAATCTTGATTGCGGGTCCAAACGCTCAACAAGTGATTGGTACCAACCTACAATCTGGTGCATTCAAGTTCTCGAACGGCGACATCAAAGGCTTCGGTCAATTCATGAGCTACTTCGATAAGCCAATGACTCCAGAAGAGATCATGCTCATCGTTCGCTAATAGTGAGTTCGAACGGTCACTCTTTGGCGATGGCTACTTATCAAACAATCTCGCTAAATAGCTATCAGTCGATTCGCTGGCCGCTTCACATGGACGACAAACAAATACAGGGACCCTTTGTGGTCCCTTTTTTGTCGTCAGGTTCGGCTTCTTCTGTCAGATTCTTCACCCTGCTATAGGTCTCGATAACCATTATGTTAAAACGATTTGCTTTGATTCTTTCACTCACCTCTTCACTCACGTTTGCCTGTGGTCTTCACCAAGATACCGGATTTAGTTTGGTGACAGAGCCCGGTTCACTCGAGGTGTTTGGTAACGTCATCACCGCCAGACAAGACGATGAGTTCAACAACCTCAATAAGCCGGATCACTTTCGACTCTTTGCCATCAAGGCTGCGCTTGCGAAACCCCACCCAAGCAAAATTGAGTTCAACTTATTCGAAGCAATTAAAGGTCATTACAGCCAAGTGAAACTTGAGAAGGGCGTCGATGTGTCAGGCAGAGACACTTTGCCTACAGAGAAAGATCTATTACTGATTACGGAACTCGATGTGTTCGATGCGCTAGCAACTGGCACCATCTCTTGGGATCACGCGACACTAAACGGCTTAGTGATCATCAACGGCCCACAAGATAAACGAGAACAGCTTGAAGATTGGCTTGGTGATATTTTTGAAGGGTAATAGCTTAAAGCAGAACAGATAAAAGGTCGTCAAACCCTCGGACTTCAGAACATTGAGGGTTCAACGACAAACTTAAATCAAAAAAGCGTAGGCAGTGGAATCAACTCCAGTCCCAGCACACCACTGATACTCATCACCACCAGCAGAGAGACCTTGAATACGGTCTTTGACCACTGAATGTAGTTGAGGCAATCAACCTTACGGAACGTCACTTTGGTCCACATAAAGCAAACGCCTGCCGACACGGCTAGGTATTCATAACCCGCCTCTCCGAGTAAAAATAACCCCAGAGCAACCGCACCAAACGCCACCACATAAGCTTTCATGTGTTGATGCGCTTTATCAACGCCCTCTTTCACCGGTAATACGGGAATGCCTGCATCGCGATAATCTTGAATGCGGAACATCGCAATCGCGTACGAGTGTGGCATTTGCCATAAACAGAACATCGCGAACAACAAAACCGCTTCCAAACTAATGTAATTAGTCACCGCCAAGTAGCCCACTAACTGCGGAACGGCTCCCGAAATACTGCCAACTAAAGTGCCGTAAACCGATGTACGCTTGTACCACATGGTGTAGAAAAAGACGTAAAACACATAGCCAAGCAACACCATGACCGCAGAGATCGGATTAGCGAACTGAAACAGCAGCGCTGTGCCTGCTAGCAGTAAAACCAAGGCATAGACGAACGCTACATCTGTATTGATGTTTCCTTGAACCAATTCTCGATTTTGTGTGCGCTTCATCTTTTGGTCGATGTCTCGATCAAAGATGTTGTTCACAACACAACCTGATGCAATCACAAGTCCCACACCCGCTAATGTTGTCAGTAACAACATCGCACTGGCTGGTTCTGTTTTTGCGGCGAGGAAGAACCCCGCCGCAACAGAAATCAGGTTGCCGAAAATGATGCCCGGTTTGGTGATAGACAGATATCTTTTCAGCATACCTTGGCCTACAACTTCATGTTGACGTTCATGTTGTAGATGATCCATACCGAGCCAGCGATAAGAATCAATACAACAATGGCGGTAAACATCAGTGACACCAAGTTCCAACGCCCATCGGAAGATTTCGCTTCCATATGTAGAAAGTACTTGAAGTGCACAAAGATTTGCACCAGCGCACAACCGAACAAGATCACGTAAGTTTCTGTGCTTGGTAACACATGAGCCCACACGATGTAGAACGGAATAATGGTGAGGATCAGTGACGCAATAAAGCCTTTCACATAATCCGTTGCACCACTGTCTAGATGCTGTTCCATTACATCACCCCCATTAAGTACACGATGGTAAATACACAAATCCAAACGATATCAAGGAAGTGCCAAAACAAGCTCAAGCACTGGAAGCGCATCGACATGTTGTCGTTCAAACCTTTGGTTGAAAGCTGGTGATAAGCCACCGCCATCCAAATCAGGCCAAACGTTACGTGCAAACCGTGTGTGCCAACCAAGGTAAAGAACGCAGAAAGGAATGCACTCTCTTGAGGGCCATAGCCTTCTGCAATCAAGTGATGAAATTCATACACTTCCATACAGATAAAGGCTAAGCCCAATACGAAAGTCACTTTGATCCAGCGCTTCAGTCCGGTCACGTCTTTGCGCTTCATCGCAATCATGCCAAAACCGAAGGTGATACTACTGAACAGCAGCATCATGGTTTCGACAAACACGAACGGCAGTTCAAAGATGTCTTTACCTGTCGGCCCTGCAATTGATCCACTCTCAAGCACGGCATACGTCGCGAAAAGCGTGGCAAACAGGACACAGTCACTCATCAAGTAAACCCAGAAGCCAAACAACTTATTCCCCGCAGCTTCGTGGTGATGATCATGCGAGTGTGCAAGATCATAAGTGTGTGACGGAGTATTAGCTTGCATACGTCGTCTCCAAGTCATCTTTTTTGTCGTTGTTATCAGTGTCAGCGCTGTTACCACGACCAGAATGGTCGCCTTTCACTGACTGTTTCTGCGCTTCTGCAAGCTGTGCACGTCGAGCCGCTTCAATCGCTTTGATCTCTTCAACTTCCACGTAGTAGTCCACATCGTCGTTGTAGCTGTGTTGAATACACGTCACCACGATGCCTACTAAGCTTGCAGCCGCTAGCCACCAGATGTACCAGATCATTGCGAAGCCAAATGCCAACGCCCATGCAGACACATAAATGCCTGTCGGTGTGTTCTTCGGCATGTGAATACGTTCGTATTCTTCTTCCTGAGTTGGATCAAACTCACCACTTTGCTTTTGATACCAGAACGAATCGATCTCATCGCCCTTAGGCAATTTTGCAAAGTTATAGAACGGTGGTGGTGACGATGTCGCCCATTCGAATGTACGTCCGCCCCAAGGGTCACCCGTTAGATCTCGGTTTTGGTCGCGGTCACGAACACTCACGTAAATCTGAACGAACTGACACACCACACCCATCGCAATCACGCCCGTACCTGCAGCCGCAACCGCCAATAGTGGGAAGAACTCAGGGTTAATGTCTTGGCTCAAACGACGCGTCATGCCCATAAAACCTAGAGCGTAAAGCGGCAAGAACGCCATCAAGAAGCCGATGATCCAGCAGTAGAACGCACGTTTGCCCCAAAGCTCGTTCAAAGTGAAACCGGTCGCTTTCGGGAACCAGTAACCAATCGCAGCGAAACAACCGAACACTACGCCACCGATGATTACGTTGTGGAAATGCGCAATCAGGAATACTGAGTTATGCAGAATGAAATCCGCACCCGGAACCGCCATCAATACGCCCGTCATACCACCTACAGTAAAGGTGATTAGGAAACCGACCGTCCACATCATTGGTGTGGTAAAGCGGATACGACCTTTGTACATGGTGAATAGCCAGTTGAAGATCTTAACCCCGGTTGGGATAGAGATAATCATGGTAGCGATGCCGAAGAAGGCATTCACATTGGCGCCTGAACCCATGGTAAAGAAGTGATGCAGCCAAACCACAAACGCTAAAATAGTGATAGCCACCGTCGCCCATACCAGTGAGGTATAACCAAACAGTTTTTTGCGAGAGAAGGTTGCAGTCACTTCAGAGAACACACCGAAGATAGGCAAGATTAGGATGTACACCTCAGGGTGTCCCCATGCCCAAATCAGATTCACATACATCATCACGTTGCCACCAAGGTCGTTGGTGAAGAAGTGCGTGCCGATGTATCTATCCAACGTCAGAAGCGCGATGGTTACCGTTAGGATTGGGAAAGAGATGATGATCAGGATGTTGGCACACAGAGATGCCCAAGTGAATACTGGCATCTTCATCATTGGCATAGACGGAGTACGCATGCGCAAAATGGTCGCAAAGAAGTTCACACCCGTTAACGTGGTACCCACACCGGATATTTGCAGTGCCCATATCCAATAATCGACCCCGACTCCTGGGCTCGCCTCAATGCCAGACAGCGGCGGATACGCCAACCAACCCGTACGGCCAAACTCACCTAAGCCAAGCGACATGTTGGTTAGGATAATACCCACCACAAACAGCCAGAAGCTCAAGTTATTCAGATAAGGGAATGCAACATCACGAGCGCCAATTTGCAGCGGCACGATGATGTTCATCAAGCCGATAACCAATGGCATCGCGACGAAGAAAATCATGATCACGCCGTGAGCCGTGAAGATCTGGTCATAGTGATGTGGCGGTAAATAGCCAGTCTCACCCGCTGCAGAAAGCAATTGCTGACTGCGCATCATGACCGCATCGGCAAAGCCACGAACTAACATCACCATCGCGACCGCAATGTACATGAAGCCTAGTTTTTTGTGGTCTACAGACGTAAACCATTCATTCCATAGGTATTGCCACTTACCGGCTTTTGTTACCGCATACACCACTAAACTACCCACTAAAGCGATCATGGTTAAGGTGATCAAAATAATGGGTTCGTGGTAGGGAATTGAGTCTAGAGTTAATCTTCCAAACATGACGATTATCCTTGGGTTTCCGGCAAACAGTTCATTGAACCAGGGTGCTGGGTCACGACATCAGTGAATAAAAATGGTGGGATACTAGAAAACAGCGTCACAGGCTCAGCCACACTTGGCGCGGCCAATGAACGGAACTGCTCCCAATCTTCAATACGATCAGGACTTGCTTTCACTTTCTCCACCCAGTTTAAAAACGCCACTTGATCAGGCATGGCCGATGCGGTGAATTTCATCTGAGAGAACCCTTTCCCACTGTAGTTCGATGCAAAGCCTTTGAAGTCACCTTCGTGGTTTGCAATCAAATTCAACTTGGTCACCATTCCCGGCATCGCGTAGATCTGCGAACCAAGACGCGGGATAAAGAACGCGTTCATGATGTTGTCTGAAGTCAGCTTAAACGTCACCGGAACATCTTTCGGGAACGCAACATAGTTAACCGTCGCAATGTTTTGCTCCGGATAGATGAACAGCCACTTCCAGTCCAGAGAGACCACTTCGATCACCATAGGCTTAACGTCACTCACCAGAGGCTTTGATGGCTCTAATTCGTGTGTTGTTCGCCAAGTGATGGTGGCTAGAATCGCGATGATGATGATTGGAATCGTCCATACCACCACTTCGATCTTGGTTGAGTGCGCCCAGTCAGGTGCATACTCTTCTGTGGTGTTGCTTTCACGGTATCTATAAGCAAAGTAGATGGTCATCAGAATCACGGGGATGACGACGATCAGCATCAGCAACAGAGCCGTAATAATCAGCTCCTTTTCCTGAACGCCAACGCTACCTTTTGGGTCGAGCAATGCGGAGTTACATCCTTCGAGCATCAGGACGGTTCCCACCAAACCAATCCTCGACAGATTTGCTCTCGATAAAATGCGTTTATATCTTGAAGCTTCCATTAACTTTCTCGATGGTTATCCAGCCTCAGAACGAACGCCCGAGTACTGGTTGTCATGGTCATTAGAATATTTATGTGTTGAGCATGTGAAACGCCGCATCTCAAAAAGCAATGCAATAAGGTTCGTTACTGCCGGGTTAAAACCACACAGAAAACATGACTTAATTGTTACACTTTGAAATGCATTGTTACATTTGGCGCATTATGAAGAGTTGAATTTGAAAGCTCACCAAACAAACTTGGAAACTAACCTTCCATTTATGAAGACGAAAACTAAGAAGCAGTAAGCGATTAAGACGCACATCAATAGCGTGCTACACAGATGGAGCCAGTACTGACAAGGGATTTAGAAAAAGTAGATAAACACTCGCTCACAACCAAAGCTCGGGGCAAGTTCAAGGTACATTAGAAAGAGCGAATAAATAGAAGTGTGACGCCCGTCAAAATTGTGAATTCACATACCATTTACAAGGTATTCACTGGTTAGATTATTCAAAACACCCACTCATTCACCAACAAGATAATCAAGCATTCATCGATGCACTAATGTGACGAATTGAAAGAATATAATGACTAACAGAAAGAATACTGTGGCTAACAGAAAGGATAATTTGACTAATTGAGGGCGTAATAGCGGTGAAAAGCACAACAAAATGGTAGGAATTGGGATGAATTTATCGAGAATAACAACACCATAATCGAGCCAGATACGGCTCGATTATGGTCAGTTGAAGAGCAGTTAAATTTAAGAGACGTTAAATCAAAGATGCGTTAAATTGAAAAACAGTTATGCAGCTTGAGTCGCGATGGTTTTTCGCTGATTTTTAGTCATCAAATGATAAACCACCGGCACAAAGTAGAACGAGATAAGCGTGGTTAATACGGTACCGCCCACAATAGCGACCGCAAATGGAGGCCAGAAACCGCCACCAGCAATAATCAACGGCATAAAGCCACCAACGGTTGTGATTGTGGTTGAACTGATATGTCGAGTACACGACATAACGGCATCAATGACTGCATCAACACTCCCAGAGGAAGCCTCCTTGTCTAGCTTCAATTCAGTCAGAATCACGATGGCCGCGTTGATCGCCAAACCTGCAATGCCGAGCATCGCGATGATCACCGTAAAGCCAAACGGATAACCGAAAATCCACACCGACAACAACCCTAACCCACCAGCCAGTCCTGCTACCAAGAAGATGATGCTGCTCATTCGGAATGAGTTGAACGACATCACCACCACCAACACCATCAATACCACCACGACTGCGACATTCGAGATCAGGCTGTTGACTGAATTGTCTCGTTCAGCGGATTCACCACCAAAACCAATCGTATAGCCCGATGGCATCTGATAGTTTTCTAGGCGTTTTTGGAATTCATTGAGCACGGTTTGAGGCAAGACACCTGCTTCAATGTAGCCCTCAATGGTATTCACACGCTGCCCATTTCTGCGGGTAATCGCGCCACGACTGGTGGTCAGTTCAAGCTCGGCCAGAGTCGAAACATTAATCCCCGTTGAGTAGACATCTGAACTGATTGGCAGACGGATATTGCTTAAATGCGCTAAGTTCTCACGCGCCTCATCTGCTACACGAACACGGATTGGCACTGACTCACTGCCTTCAATCACAAAGCCACTTTCACGACCTGTCAGCGTAGTTTGCAGCATACCTGCGAACTGGTTCAATGAAATACCATTCAGCTTTGCGGTGTCTTCATCGACCTTCAACCACACCTTCGGCGTACCTGGTTGCAGCGTTTCCCTTGTGTGCGTCACATGAGGAACACCCGCCAAAATCAATCGCACATCCTCACCAATCGCTTTCAACGTATCGAGGTTTTCACCATACACTCGCAGTTCAACGGGCGCGGTAAATGGAGGCCCTTGGTTAAGCTTACGTACCAAGATTTGTGCTTCCGGCACCTCTTCATCCAACATCTTTTGCAACTGTGGAATTAGCGCATTGGCTTGGTCAAAGTTCTCTGTTTTCACCATGGCTTGCGAGAAGTACGGCGCGTTATTTTGCCTTGCTTGCAGGTTGTAATAGAAGGATGGGAAGTTTGCACCCACGAGCCAATCGATACGCTCCACTTCAGGGTAACGATGAATGATATCGTCGATTTTTTCAGAGGTGTTTTTAGTGGCATAAATGCTCGCTTGCGGCGGCATGTACACCTGGATCTCAAACATGTCTCGGTCTGATGGCGGGAAGAATTGCTCAGTCAGCTGAGACATACTCCAGTAACCGGTAAACGGTACCAATAACACCAAAGCAATCGTGATAATTGGATGCGTGACGCCAAAGCGAACAGAAGATGAGAACCAGCGCGTCAAAGCCGGGATTCTCAAACCCGTCATGTACCAATGGTGCTGCCCTTTCTTGTCGACATCACTGAGTTGTTTCGGCAGTAGCTTAGTCGCTAAGCCTGCGATTAAGGTGTGCGAGATGATGTAAGAGCCGATCAATGAGAAAGAAACGGTAATCGCAATTCCCCCCACAAACTCACCTGATGCACCCGGCATCAAGATAATCGGGGCAAACGCCAACACGGTAGTTAAGGTTGAGCCTAATAACGGCACCCACAAGTGCTTCAATGCATTCATGGTCGCTTCAGCTCGTTGTTGCCCTTTCAAACGATAAGCTTGAATGGTATCAACCATCACCACCGCGTTATCGACCATGATCCCAAGCGCCACAATTAAGCCTGTCACCGACATTTGGTTAATCGGCACACCGGTCATTTTCATGATCGACAACGTCAATAATGAGGTTAACGGTAGAGAAATGGCGACTAAGATCGCAGCACGTACGCCTAAAGTGACAAACAGCACAATCAAAATCAGACCGAAACCGATCATCAAGCTTTTGCCTAAATCGTCTAAGCGAGTTTCGGTATAACCTTGCTGATTAAAGAGCACGGTCACCTTAACGTTACTTGGTAACTCTTGCTCAAATTTACCAATCAGAGCATTCGCTCGCGACGTCCAGTTGTCGACTCGCAGATCAGGATGCATTCTTGCCGCGACAATCACACCCGTCTCACCATCAACAATAGCAATCTGGTCTTGTGGGGTTTTCTCACCACGTTTCACCGAAGCAATGTCTTCCATACGGATGATGTGACCTTTGCTATCAGTGGCTATTGGCACTTGCTTAATGCGTTCAATGGAATCCAGTTCAGATTTAATTTCTAAGCCAAAGCGAGAATAAGCACTGACCAGTTCACCCGCCGAGTTCTTGGCGTCTGCCCCTTCGAGCGATTCAGCGATATTGGCGCTTGAACGCCCTAGAGCAGCGGCATCGGCCGTACGTAAACTGATTTGAATCTCTTCTTGAGGCATCCCGTATTCATCAACGAATTCAGTACCCGACAAAGTTCTTAGTCGCTTGGCGAGCTCTTTGGCATAACGGCCCAGCGTTAACCTATCAGGCTCGCCTGCACCAGACCAAGTTAGAGATGCGATGGTCGTGAAAGCATAGGTATGGTCGCTATCGAGATCAGGCGATTGAGCACCCGCAGGCAAAATGGATTCGATGTCAGATAGCTTGTCGCGAGCTTGAGACCAAACCGGCTCAGGTTCGGTGATGGTGTCATTCAATTCTAAGGTGACAATAGACACGCCCGGCCTTGACGTCGAGCTCACCAATTTAACTTCACTCAGCTCACGCAGCTTGTTCTCGATTACCTCAGTAACCAAGGTTTCAACACGCTCGGCACTGGCGCCGGGGAAGCTGGTTGTGATGTTCGCGTAACGGTTGATGATTACTGGGTCTTCTGCACGTGGCAACGTCATGAACGCCGAAATACCACTCACCATCAGCAGCGCGGTCATCAAGATAAGCAGTCGAGTGTTGGAAATAGTCTCTATTATTTTCATACTATTACCTACTCAGCCGCACTGACTGGTTTCACGATTTGGCCGGGAACCAAACGATGTAAACCACTGGATATCACCTGCTCGCCTTCGCTGATTGCACCACTCACGTAGGCTCGTTGGTTGTTGGCAAACAACACCTGTACGCTTCTACGTTCAACCTTATTATCTTCACCAATAACGAAGATATTCCACACACCACGTAAACCATCGATCAAACCCGTGAGTGGAACCCAGTAACCTTGGTCATCGATTTGCTCATCAAACTTAAGGTACGCAAGTTGCCCTTCTAAAACAGAAGCTTGCTCCGGAAACAGGTAACGTAGGCCAACACTGCGAGATTGAGTATCCACCATCGCCCCCGGATTAAGCAGGCTCACAGCGAAATCGTCTCGCCCGACACGAATACTTGGCGAAGAAAGCGAAGTCACTTTTTGCATTTGATGGGCAGGAATACCAATGAAAGCTTCTTTACCTTCTGAGGCAAGCAGTGTCAGGGTCGGATTGCCCACATTTACAACATCACCTAAAGAGACAAAGCGTGTTGCGATGGTGCCAGAATAAGGCGCAAGCACTGTCGATTTCACTAGCTTCAATTGATTGCCTTTTACTGAGGCATCAATGCGCAGCAAGTTCGCCTGCAATACACGTTGTTCACTAGTAAGAGAATCAATCTCCGCTTCGGCACTGAAGCCTTTCGCTTTCAATGAACGTTGACGTTTAAGGTTCGCTGCCACCAAACTCAATTGAGCTTTGACTTCTTCAGCCTGCGCTTTCAGTTGGCTAGACTCGGTTTCCAAAAGTTGGGTATCCAATCGGATCAATGGCTGACCCGTTGTGACTGTGTCACCGACATCCACCAGAATCTCATTGACCTTACCCGCCAATTCAAAACCCAAATTCGCCTGCTGCCCGGCCTTTACCACACCGACATATTCGCGCTGTACCGCATACGATGGAGAGCGTTCCAAAGCGACAGTTTCTACTGTTAAGACTGTCGACGCTGCACTATTCGATTCCACTGCAGCATTATCTGCATCGGATGCTGTCTCGGCTTGTGTATTTTCACCACACCCGACAAGAAGAGTCGACAACGCCACTGCTACTGCGCTTCCCTTCATCAATTTATACATACTTCCTGTTCCTATGCGGTACTCAATTATGTTCTTTTTTTAGACTAACCAAACCAAACTAGACTGTCTAGTTTGATTATGTTAAAAATAAGTTTCATGGTTAATGTTTGATAAAACCATCACAAAAAGCATAATGCTTAGCGCCAAATGAGACACCTATAGCGGAGTATCAATAGGCACTAAGCAAAGAGACAAGCTAGGTAACGACCCAACACCAAGTAACGAGAAGCAAGCACGTGACAAAAATCATCAAGAGTG
Source organism: Vibrio sp. 10N.286.48.C11 (assembly GCF_041469805.1). Taxonomy (NCBI): domain Bacteria; kingdom Pseudomonadati; phylum Pseudomonadota; class Gammaproteobacteria; order Vibrionales; family Vibrionaceae; genus Vibrio; species Vibrio sp. 10N.286.48.C11. The sequence continues at coordinate 31,482 of NZ_JBFRLK010000105.1, forward strand.
AACAGAAGAGATCGCAGATCTTAACCGCAGCAAGTAAACTTTTCTCTGAACATGGCTTCAAGATCAATATGGATCAGATAGCCAAAGCAGCGAACGTTTCCAAGCAAACGGTCTACTCTCACTTTAAAAACAAAGACGATCTTTTCGAAACCTGCATGCAAACTAAGTGTGCCGAGCGTGAACTCAGCCCTTCTGCTTTTGATATGAATGCCACTTTGGAAGACGAGTTGGTGAAATTTGGTGTGAAGTTTCAAGATTTGTTACTTGATGAGCAATCCAGACAGACCTTTCAAAATGCGGTGAGCCAATCCAACACGCACCCAGAGATCGCTTCGATCTACCTAGAAACAGGACCGCAAAAAACTACCCTTTTGCTCGCCGATTATCTACAAAGCAAAGTGGACTCGGGTGATTTGATCTTATCAACGTCAAGCTCACCAGTCATTGCAGCACGCCAACTGTTGCTGATGTTTCACGGCAAATCGGCGTATTGGTCATTCTTCGGTCACGATAGCGGAGAATCCGAAGAAGAAAGGCTTCACTACACTCGCGAATGTGTCGCGCTATTCTTGAACGGCAACCAGCCTCGTTAATTGTAGCTCTATCTTTGAATAAAAAAGGCACAGAGAAATTCATCCTCTGTGCCTTATCAATCATCAGTCACTCTCAGCAATAACAGCGATCGGTTTATTGGGTATGTTCCACAACGATCAGCTCATCGGTATTGAAGCCACGCTCTTTCGACATGGCTTTAAACTTCTCCATCACTTCTGGTGCGACTTCAGGCGTTCTTGCGAGTAGCCATAAGTAATCAGTGTCGGGCCCAGAAACAAACGCGTATTGGTAGCCCTCTTTGTCTAATTCAAACACGACATAAGCGCCGTAGAAAGGGCCAAAGAAAGACACTTTCAAATAGCCTTGTTCAGAGCCCTCAACGAAGTACGCTTTTCCTTCCGCTTCGTTCCACTCACCTTCTTCCGCCGAATAACCACGGTTAATCACCTTCACGCCGCCATCATCACGAAGGCTGTATTCAGCGCTGATGTTGTCTAAGCCACGCTCAAACGAGTGATCCAAACGAGCCACTTCGTACCATTTCCCTAGGTATCGTTCCAACTCAAACTGTTGAACAGGCTTTACCGTTTCGGGCATGCCAACACAACCACCCAATAAGATCACGCTAAGCAGCAATAATATTTTTTTCATCCTAACCTCGACTTGTTTTTATTAGTAATGCGAGTAAGTCTCTTGAAAACATAAACTTACATCCTTGGTAATACGTTAAATCCATTTTTATAGCTCACTTAACTGTAATTTATTCAGAACCTTATGTGAATTGTTTAGTCTGCGAATGGATTCGCAATCCTTTATTGACGAGCTGTATTCCCACAACCACCTCAAAAGGCACTGGAATTACATTCAAACAAGAGAGCAACCAAGGACACTTTATTATTAAAAATTCACGATATGATTCTCGCCACTCGCTTTCTATACTTACTAAACCGTGGAACATGGAAGACATAATAATGAATAACAAGCTCACTCTGCCACGTACTGCATGGATAGCATTACTCACAAGCTTATCGGCCGTAGCGCCGGTGCTTGCACAAGCCAACACTATTGTTCAAACACAAACACCAGTTCAAGCGCAAACATCTGTTCATAACCAAAGTGCTGACCAGATCTTTATCAATGCTGATATATACGGGCATCGTGAGTCGGACTCGATCGTTACCCACAAAGGCAAGATCATCTTCATTGGTAACCAATCACAGGCGCAAACTTTTCAAGGGCAAAGCACTGATGTCATTGATTTAGACAATGCCTTTGTCCTTCCGGGATTTATTGATAACCATAACCATGTGTTTGAAGCCGCCTCAGAGCTGGGTGGCAATTGTGAACTCGACTCTGAAGCAACGTTAGAAGAGCAAATCCCCTACTTAGAAGCGTGTAAGATCAATGCTGATACCGATGGCAGAGGTTGGCTTATGGGCTATGGTTTTTCTTTGGAAGCGATGCTCGATAGCGACTCTGACTACACGCCACTAGAGATCATCGACAGTGTCTTCCCTAATCGCCCCGTGGTGCTTATGGAGCAGACTTCACACTCGATGTGGGTCAACTCAAAAGCACTAAAAATCGCTCGAATCAGCCAACAATCTCCAGACCCACAAGGCGGTGTTTATTTAAAAGACCAAGACAGCAGCAAGCTCAATGGCATCTTGCTAGACAATGCTGGCGATCAAGTGATGGAGATGGCTTGGAATAGCCAAAGTGAACTGTTTGAGCAAAGCTACCAAGGCTTAATGTTCGGGCTTGAGGAAGCGGCAACCCACGGCATCACCACCATTGGCGACGGTCGCATGTATTGGAAACGAGGTTGGTATGACGTTTGGCTAGAGGCCGAGCAAAATCAAGACTTAACTGCGCGAGTATCGCTACGCCCTTGGGTGTACCCATCGATGGTGATGTCTTCTCAATTAGAAGTCTTTGAGAAAATGCATTCCGACGATAAAAGCCATCTGTTACTTGTCGATCAGGTGAAAATGTACAGTGATGGCATCTTTATCAATGGCACCGCCAAAACACTCGCGCCCTACTTAGATACTTATCTACCCCAGTCTCCTAATGGCTTGAACTATATTCCGCCAGAACAAATGAAAGAATGGTTAACTGCGCTCGAGAAAATCGGCTTTAGCGCCCACATTCATGCGATTGGTGATGGAGCGGTTCGTGAATCTCTTGATGCGATAGAAAGTATTCGCAAACAAGGTTCAACCAAACCCTACACCCTAACCCATGTCGAATTAATCAATGATGAAGATGTGCCACGCTTTCGCCAGTTAGATGTAACTGCAGATTTCCAAGTTGGCTCTGATTACATTGCAAGGCATCAACACCAATGGGCCGAAGCTTTCCTTGGTGCTCGCCGTGCCAAAGCCATGATGAACCTCGATGCAATACTCAAGACCGACGCCAATATCACCTTAAGCAGTGATTGGAACGTACACGACATCAACCCATTGGTCGGCATCGCGAACAGCTTAATCATGGGCAAAACCGGCCTAACCGATATCTATACCGCCATCGACGCTTACACGCTCAATGCCGCCAAAAGTCTTGGGATTGAAGACGTAACAGGTTCTATTGAGGTAGGAAAATCCGCTGACTTCGCCATTCTCGACCGCGACATCACCACAGTGTCAGCAAGACAAATCGCCAAAACTCAGGTGTTGATGACGGTGTTACGCGGGAACGTGGTTTACGAAAAATAGAGCCAATTCGCGTATCGAATTGGTTATCGCAACTCAAACGAAAACGAGCCAGCTTATTCAACTGGCTCGTCTGTTATTCACATCTGTATTTTAGTTCTGTTACGCGTTGGTCTCTTTAAGCGCTTTCACATGTGAATCTTGTTTGTCATCCAGAGCAAAGTAGATCTTCGATACAATCACTTCAGCAACCAGAATCGTAAATACCACAGCGAAGAAAGCAACCACGCCGCCCCAAGGTCCTGTAAAACTCACCTTATCTCCGAACAGAAGGTTAATCGCTTCTAGCATCACGAATTTTGAGCCCACCAAGATAATGTAAGTGGTGATTGCTCGGTACACCTTAGGTGCAGTGCCCGGCTTGCTTTTAAAGTGTTCAGCAATCTTGTGCTCTAAACCAATAGAGAGCTTCAATAATAGCTGCAACAACAACGCCGCAATCAAAGATATAGTGAAAGACTCAATGTTGACGAAGTCCCAGTACTCATCGAAGAAGTTAAGCACTACTAAGTCCACCAGCACGGCTAACGTGTAACCTACGAATAGACGTTGTGGTGTGTTGAACCCGTAAACTTTGTCTGATTTAGTCATTCTGTCTCTCTCTAATCTAATTTGATAAGTCGCCTTGATTTGAAATACATCTTAGCGTTCGAATCGAAGCAAAACTTACCATTTCATGACATCGCCAACATTCATTCCTCAAATTAATGATTCGACAATAATCCCCCTTTCCTCTCTTATAGCAATAGCAAAAACACTCCCAATTCATCACTGTCACCAAATGGCCATTCTTCAAATGCTGCGCCCCATAAGATGACTCCATCAGCGACACACACTCATTTCCAAAAGGTGCAGACTATGAAAAAACTAATCACTAACGCGAACGTATTTAACGGTGTTGATAACAACCTAATCGAGAACGTATCTATTCTTATTGAAGACAACTTGATCACTCAAATTGGTGAGGTTGACGCTACGTTAGCCGATGAAATTATTGATGCTCAAGGTGGCACAGTAATACCTGGCTTGATTGATGCCCACGTTCATATCACGCTATCTGCGCCTTTCAATGTGATTGATACTATGACACGTGAAGAAGTAGCGATTCGCTCAGCAAAGATTTCAGAAGAGATGCTGATGCGCGGCTTTACCACCATTCGTGACGTAGCAGGTAACACGCTTGGTCTTAAGAAAAGTATCGATAACGGCTACGCAACTGGCCCACGAATTCTCCCTTCAATGGCGGCAATTTCACAAACCAGCGGTCACTCAGATTACCGCCAAAACCAAGCACAAGAGCGTTTGGCTAATGGGCACGAAGACTCGCCAATGATGAAGCTTGGCGCAATGAAAGTGGCAGATGGCCGTTCAGAAGTATTGAAAGCGGTACGTGAACAACTGTTTATGGGCGCGTCACAAATCAAGATCATGGCTGGTGGCGGTGCATCATCAACTTTTGACCCGCTAGACACATTGCAATTTACGTCTGACGAGATGAAAGCTGCGGTACAAGCCGCTTCAGATTACGGTACTTATGTTGCTGCGCACATTCACACTTCCGATGCAATGCGCCGAGCGGCAGAAGCGGGCGTGATGTCTTTCGAACATGCGACCATCATGGACGACGATATTGCAGAGATCATTAAAGAGAAAGGCATTTGGGTGATTCCTTCTTACTTTACCTCTTCATTGATTGCAGAGCGTAAGATCCCGCTGCCAAATGAAGAGACATACCGCAAGACAGAACGCGTAGGCAAAGCGATGTTCAAGTCAGCAGAACTGATTAAGAAATACGACATCCAGAACATCGCTTTTGGCACTGACTGTGTGGGTGAGACCAACGTTCATGCGACACAATTGAATGAGCTTGGTGCGATTGAGCAAGTATTCGATACCATCACCGCACTTCGCATGGCGACATCAAACTGTGGACGCTTGTTCGAGATGTCGACCTATCAACACCCATACCAAGAAGGCAAGTTAGGTCAGATCGTTGAAGGCGCGTATGCCGACCTATTGATCATCGATGGCAACCCACTGGAAAGTGTTGCTTGTGTCGCTAACACAGAGACACAAAAATTGATCATGAAAGACGGTAAGGTGTACAAAAACACGCTTTAGTGTTCAATATACTCACTAAGTAATGAAACCTCTCAGGCAAGCAAGCGAACTTTATAGTCGTTTGCTTGCCTTTTTATTAAGCGCTGTTTTATTGCTACTATTAAACTCAGGTTATTGATTTATGGATAAATCGGGGTGGGATAAGGATGAAATTAGAATGAAGCTATTACTTACTGCACGCTTAATCAGCACAGTGCTATTACTCAGTTCACTGCTGTCAGGGTGCGGTAACTTTAGAAATCTATCTAATGAGATACAAGCCATCGACTCCATAACCAATCAATACATGGTTACCTTGAATCAACATGCCTCCGGTTCTGCCGTGGTGATTGAACAAATCAAAGACATTAACAAAGGCGAGGTTGATGGCTACGATGGCATCATAGACAGTGACAGTATTCACTTACATGTATCGAATAACATCCACTACCTACTTATCTTTGAAGATAAGAATCAAGACCTTACCCTACAAGCCGATGAAGCTTTCAGTGTAATCAACCTACGTGATCACCAAGACAGATCAACAATAGAAGTCTCACTAACGGTTAATGAGAGTGAAGCCCCAAGAGCGTTTGTTGATCGTTCACTATCTTCACTGTTAAAAATCGAATTGGATTTGATCGACATAGGCACAGTCGTGAGCTTGGAAGCTCCACCTTTTGACAGAAAAAATGGCAAACTCGGCATGTGGCAGCCGCTGACCTTTTTGCTCGAAGATAACGCTGGGCTCTACTTTCTGTCAGAGTTCGACCCAAACAAAACCCCGATCTTGTTTGTGCATGGCATCAACGCCACTGCGTTAGATTTTGCCCCACTGATTGAAAAAGTCGACCAATCTAAATATCAGATCTGGGTCTTTAACTATCCTTCAGGCTTGTCTCTGGCTTTGAACTCCAAAGGCCTGAATAACCTCATGCACACGGTGTTAACGGAATACAAAATCCAACAATTACATGTTGTGGCACATAGTATGGGCGGGCTTGTCGCCACCAACAGTCTTCGCCAGTGCCGTATTGGGCAGCTATGCGATTTTGTAAGCAGCGTAGCCACCATATCTTCGCCGTTTGGTGGTGTCGAGTCTGCTAAACAAGGGGTCGAGTACTCTCCCGTAGTAATGCCGGCATGGGTTGATTTAAATCCAGACGGGAAATTTATCGCTGACTTATTAATTGACAGCAGTAAGATTCACATTCCCCACTTTTTAGCCTTTGGTTATAACTCGGGCGACCTATTTAATACCAACAGCAACGATGGTGTGATCAATTTATCAAGCCAATTGTCGCGCCCAGCCCAACTCCACGCGTCACAAATCCTCGGCTACAACGAAACCCATTTGAGCATCTTAGATAACGATGACCTTTTTGAAGACCTGTCCGAGTTTTGGTTAAGAGCTGAAGAAGCACATTGATTTATGATTCGGTGCACTAGGCGGCGTAGGTAAATCAGATATTAAAATTGGAACGCTTAGGCATTCCAATCTTTTGGGTGAAGCGTAATGTTTTTCTGAATTGAGAGCATTGATATCCTGTGCGTTCGGGCTGATTTCGAACACCCACCCCCTCTAACTCCCCCTCCAATTAAGTTTATCCCCCCTCTAGATTGACGACCGAGGGGGAGAACCTTCTTTAGCGCTGAATGTGTAACTGCACATGTAACGATCTGTATTCAGTTCCTCCCCTTTCTACGAACCACAATGGATTGTAGATACTGATTAAGGGGAGGCTAGGAGGGGATTTTTAGTAGGACTAACACGGATTTGCCCAGAACCTTCTTAAGGCTCAGAGATTCTGTGCGGAAAGGGATTAAAGTGAGTAACCGTGTATCGGGGGTCTTAGCCTGCATGGCTATTGCAGCACCGTTGGAAATACCTAACTGATGCCGTTGAAGAAGCTATTATACTTATGTTGAAATAGACTGAATTACTAGCTGGCGGTTGTAAGCAGGTTAAGTATGTTAGGATAAAGTATAGTTGCCTTAGCCTAAAAATTTATGCAGTAACTTATGAATTTGACACTTGGTTAAAAGTATTACCATAAGTATTACCGCTCTCTTTGCGAGTTTTTTTATGGATATATATCAGAATCTTAAATAAATAAGTCGGATTCCTCACTCACCGCCAAATTTAAGACCGCAGCAGTTCGCTGCGGTTTTTTTATGTCTAATTTTATCCTGCGACCTGTTATCACCAAGGAAGAGCAACAACAGGTGTGATGACCAGTCGAAGTTGATGCTCTATCCCAAACGCGTCAGGGCTTTCAATGTAGTTCCAGTATTGAAGACCAAACTTGATGGGTTTGCCACCAATGAGAGTCGTCTTAGCGAACCCAATACCAATAGGGAATGACAATTTATTTCCACTGCTCGCTTCGTGATTATAGCTCCAAGTTGGTTGCGCTTGAATTTGCCATCCATCGTCTAGATTCGCGGTATAGAAGTACTGTCCACCAGTAATACTCGCGTCGGCGTCATTGCTTCCGCCAGCGTTCCATTGATGGGTAATTAACGCCCCGATAACCCCCCAGCTTTGTACGTAGGCTAAGGCAAACTCTGGACCGAGTAAGAATTGATCGTTACCCAGTTCATCGCTTGTTGCGGTGGGCAGTGTACCCACTATCCCCCCCACGACAATCATGCCGCTCTCAAAGGTATGACCAACGGCCACATCAAAGCCGATATCACCGAGACCTGCATCTGAATTTTCAAATCTATCGCCCTTGTAATAGGGTTGGTCAAATATTAAAGGTATATTTGGTCTGATAAATAAGTTGGTTCGCTCTGCAATTGGCACAGGGAGAACAGGTTGAAAGCTCAAGCGATACCCGTTCTGACTGTTCGCTGAATTTAAGTCGCCTTGATAGTTCGTCCAATCCAAGTTAAAGGACATCGAGCCAAGCGTTGTGTTTGGGTTGGCTAGCTCTTTAGCTACCTCCTCTACATCTTGCCCCTCGTCGGCTAACACTACGATGGGAAGAGTGACAGCAAAGAAGAATATCGCGCTTAAACTTCGTAATTTAAGGTTTGGCATTTTTTTTCCCTGACGAAAACGTTGGTACATAAACGTTTAGCTATGAAGGATTATTTTGTCAAAGTTGCCTTTATAGAGAAGGGCAGCTCTGGAGCGGCAAAGTCAATAGCTGTGGGTGAGATGAGCGTAAAAGTGATTGTTTTTGAGTCACTTTCTCTTGTCACGTTAGATTTGTCTTATCAATGAGCAAAGATGAGGATCAGGTAGATAGCGTGAAATTATTGGTCTAAGATTTTTGACACGTAACACTTATAGTTCATCTCACACACACGGGATAAAATTATGAAACCACTAGAATCATTCATTAAAAAGGCTACGATCGTCGGCTTTGGCCTTATGTCACCACTTGTTATCGCCGCTAATTATGATGTTGTAATTTTGAACGGCAGAGTTATCGACCCTGAAACAAATTTCGATTCTGTTGCTAATGTCGGGATCAAAGATAATAAGATCACAGCAATAACGACCGATAGTATTTCTGGGGATAAAACTATTGACGCTACAGGTAAAGTTGTTGCCCCTGGATTCATCGACGTCCACGCTCATGGTCAAAACATTGGTGACTACAGAATGCAGGCGATGCAAGGCGTTACCACTATGCTGGAACTCGAATCTGGTGTTCTACCTATCAGTGACTGGTATGCAGGACAAGCTGAAAAAGGCTTACCATTAAACTATGGTGCAGCAGCTGGTTGGACTTACGCTCGTATTGCTACATTTAGTGAGACGGAACCCGAAGCGACCGTTGGCTATTTCCAAAAAGCTCAATCACGTAATGATTGGAAGATGGATATAGCAACACCTGAGCAAGAAAGTAAAATCATCAAGCTGATTGAGCAAGGCCTTGATGAAGGTGGCCTAGGTATCGGGATTAACGCTGGCTATGCACCGGGCCATGGTCAAAAAGAATATTATGCATTGGCTGAATTAGCCGCAGAAAGAGACGTAGCAACCTATACTCACGTTCGCTATGCCAGCAATGCCGAGCCACAAAGCTCGTTTGAAGCCGTTAAAGAATTAGTGGGCAATGCCGCTATCACTGGCGCTCATATGCACTTTTGTCATATTAACAGTACTTCATTAAAAGATATCGAAACCATCTTACCTATGGTCAATAAGGCTCAAGAACAAGGAATCAATGTTACTGTGGGCGCTTACCCTTGGGGCGCAGCAAGTACTGTCGTTGGCGCAGCCATGTTTTCTGGTGAAGGCTGGCGGGAACGTATGGGTTCAACCGCTGAAAACTTTCAGCTAGGTAAAGAACGTATGACAGAAGAACAGTTGAAAGACTACCAAGAAAATAAACCTGGTACCTTTATTGTCTGGCACTTCCTAGACGAGCAAAACCCTAAAGATCTTGCTCTATTAGACGCTTCGATTCTAAATCCTAATGTGTTGATTGAATCTGACGAAATGTTCTGGATGCATATGGACGAAGACGGCCACATTGAAAATTATGCAGGTGACGAGTGGCCATTACCAAAAGATCTATTCTCTCATCCTAGATCAAATGGCACCTTTGCTAAAGTACTCAGAGTCTATGTTCGTGAGCGCGGCTTGTTAACGATGACGGAAGCACTACGTAAAATGACACTGATGCCAGCTCAATTAATAGAAGATTTTGTCCCTCAAATGAAAAATAAAGGACGAATCCAAACTAATATGGACGCAGATATCGTGGTATTCGACCCAGAAACTATCGCTGATGTGGGCACCTACCAAGATCCTAACCACCCAGCCGTAGGCGTACATTGGTTATTGGTTAACGGCAAAATCGTTGTCAACAACACACAACTAGATACAGACGTTAAAGCAGGCGAAGCCATTCGACGTTAATTCACCTAATCAATGATAAATCAGACTATAGAAAGCGATACTCAGGTATCGCTTTTTTATCTCACCTCTTCGATAATTTCTTAAAGTGTCACATATAATACTTTTAAATGAATTTTCTAATTGAGGTAACATTTAGATAGATTTGCCAAAAATATTCGACATAAATCACGTTTTTATCATGTCATTGGGCGTAGTTTATTTATAAAAAAGGTGCATAAAAAGGTGCGTACAAAGGGCTTAACACTCCGTTTGATATAAATCCGTACCTATCTTTACTTCCAAACTTCCAACATATTTATATTTTATAGAAGCTAACACTGTTACATAGACAGGATCTTAAG
>NZ_JBFRLK010000106.1:0-27066 GCF_041469805.1 Vibrio sp. 10N.286.48.C11
GGCCTCCTCCTACTCGATTGTCTAAAAAATCCCCAATGTCGATGTGATTTTGGGCAGAGAATCCCATTTTTGTCGTCCTTCTCATGCTTGTGATAATGTTAAAGGTGAAACTGCGACCCGCTTAACATCTCATTTTTACTTACATTGATTGCATATCAAGCCTTCTGTATTTTTGCTTTATTCTTAATTGCCAATGGAAGGAAGCTGTGCCTGTTAAAGCCTTTGCAAAACAAATATCTGCGACACGCGACCATCGTCTGTTGGCTGAGTCTCTTTTTGACTATCTGGTTAAGGTACTTACTCCAAAAGGGATAGGAATATTTGCTGAACCGACGCCGGAGAGCGACGCATTACCGCTTTTTTCTTATGGCGACCTAACCTCATTGGCGAGCTACCCCTCTACATTTTGGCCGTGGGTCTCACAGTTTGATACCGCAGACGGGGTTTTGCCAATGGCTATCAACACCTGCAAGTGGGAACACATGAAAGTGCTTGGTGGGGAGTCGTTTATCATGATGCTCGACAACGCACCTGCCTCCAGAACTTATTTAATTGTTCAAAATTGCAATGCTCAGCAGATCAACCAAACGTTCGACCAAGATCTTGATGTCCTTCAACTAGCCGCAGCTCGCTGGCAGTGTATTCGTGCTGAAAAGAACGCTGCGCTGGAGATAAAATACAGAGACACACGTGAAGCGCAGTACCTGGATGAAATTAAGCTGCGAGAGCTATTTGTTGAGAACATGAAACTAGTCCATCAGGTCGCGTTAGAGCTTTCTAATCCTGACTCTTTGGATGCTTTGTATAAGGCTTCTGTTGAGGCAGTGCGCGACCGTCTAGGCTTTGACCGTGCGATCTTCATGTTACTCGATATGAAAAAGCGCTGCTTTAGTGGCACTTACGGCACCGATGAGCGGGTAAAACCAACAGTGAACACCACACTCAATACGATTTGCACCAACTTGAAGCGGAATACATTGAAGCGCTGTCTGATAACCATACTAATCTAGTCATCATCGATAATGCGCCCCTGTATACAGAAGGTAAGGTGGTCGGGCAGGGGTGGAATGGCATGCTTATCTTGCGTGAAGGCGACAAACCTGTCGGCTGGATCGCCATGGATAACTACATTCATCGCTCACCGATTACTAACTATCAAAAGCAGATGCTTGAGTCTTTTGGCTCTTTGCTTTCTCAAATCTATATTCGCAAGCGCCAAGAGCAGAACATACGTATGTTGCACTCGAGTATGGTTGAGCTGTCTCGATGCGATAGCGTCAGTGAAGTCTGTAAGTCCGCGGTTAGTTTTGCGATTCAACATCTAGGTATCGATCGACTGGCTGTTTTCCTAACAGACAAAAAGTGCAGTTACATGCAAGGTACTTGGGGCACTGACATCAAAGGCGATATTGTCGATGAGTCCTATTATCGCTCTGAGCTGGTGGAACGTGACATTGTAGCCGCAGCTCGTGCTTGCCCTAATCAAGTTGCCTTTGAAGAATCAGTTCCTATCTATCACGATTTCAATATTGTGGGAGTCGGTTGGACGGCAATGACCATGCTCACCACCAATACGGGTGAGCCGATTGCGTTTATCGCTGCTGATAACCTATTAACTCGCAGTCCTTTAACCTCACAGCTTCGTGAGGTAATACGTATCTTTGCTTCGAGCCTTGCTGAGGTGCTGCAAAGAACCATGGCTCAAGAAGAACTGAAAAAGCTCAATGAAACATTGGAGCAAGAAGTCAGTAAGCGTACCCAAGAGCTAGAGTTGGCGAATGAGCAATTGGATATCATTTCTAAGCTAGACCCACTGACGCGCCTTGGAAACCGCCGTATGTTGTCGCAGGTTCTAGAAGACTTGAACGGTGACGATCAAGGTGCCTTTGCCTTACAGAACGAAATTACATTTGGCTTGATTCTTGTCGACCTCGACCACTTTGGTTTGTACAACAGTGTCTATGGTCATACTGAAGGGGATGCGGCTCTGAGGACGGTAGGTGAGATACTGAATGCCCATGTTCACAATGATAAAGAAACCTTCTGCCGGATTGGCGGAGAGGAGTTTATGTTGTTGATGATCGGCACCCATCACTCTGAGACCAAGCGGCGAGCAGAGTCGATCAGAAAATGCATTGAAGAGGCGAAGATCCTCCATTGTGAAAGCAGTACTAGTCAGTATTTAACTGCGTCTGTCGGGTATGCATCGATAACTTCTGATCAGCACCAGTTTGACTTCGACCTACTGTATGGCAAGGCCGACAAAGCCTTGTATCAAGCCAAAGACTCTGGGAGAAATCGAATTGTTTCTGCCTTAAAACGTAAAAAAGTCACAGCCTCTCTTTCTTAAAATAAAGGCCGTTGATCTCAAGATGATCAACGGCCTTTGTGTTTTACTGTTGTTGATGAACAGCGTCGACTAAAGATTTTCTAGCGAACTATTATGCTTTTTACTCGCAACTCTCTTGGGCTTCTTCACCGTTTTGATTGCCAGCTCAGGGCTCCATGTTTGGGCTGGTGAACCGGCTTCACCATAAAGGCTTTGGTTTAGCTTGGTGAGTTCGGCTTCAACGGTTTGTAACGTCTCATCACTTAGATCTGTATTTTCAGATTTCCATTGCTCAAATAAGGTTCTGGTCATCACGCCATCTTTCGTTCTTAGAGCTTCAATAAGCGCTTCTGCGGTATCTGATTGACGTTCAACAGTGTGTGTTGGTTTTGTCGTTACACCGCGGCGTGGCCAGAAGTAGAATGCCAATGCTGAGCTGATTAGCCACAAAGCTGCAAATAGGGCGGTGAGATAAGGCCAGATCCCTGGGCTATCCACAGTAACAACCGTCGGGCTTACTTGTTGGGCGGGCGTAGCAGTAACTGGTGGAGTGCTTGACGCTGCGCGATCACTTGCTTTTACCGCTAACTCTAGCCCCTGCGCTTTGCTGGTTTGTTCTGATTGCAAATCGGTGTTAAACCAAGCTTGAGACACATCAGGAAGCGAGATGTTTCCTGCCTCTTTCGGAATCAAGACTTGCTTGTAAACAACGACAGAATCACCTGACTGAGTTGTGCCAAATTGCGGCTTCTCTTCATAAACACGTACCGAATTAGGGTAGGTGATATTCAGTTTTGGCAGCTGGTGTTGCGTTAAGTTGCTAGCCGTCATCGTGATGGTACGAGTTAACGAATCCCCCGCTTCCATTTCAATGGTTTGGTTGTCGCCTTCTAAACCATTACTATTTCCCAGTTGATTGCCTTGGCTATCTGACCATTGTTGAATCAGTTTGAAGTTTGATGTTGGTAACCACTCACCTTGGTAGCCTTTTGGTACGTCCTTCACAGTTACATCTAAGGTTTCAACGGGTGTGTCGAGTTGGAACAAACGTGTTGTACTAGAGTTATTGGTTGAGTAGACAACAGCTCCTGTTAGCTTCGGCCCGTTCAGCTTAAATTGACCTGCTTTTTGTGAAGAGATACGGAATGACTGTTGAACTACCGTCACCTCCTTTCCATTGAGAACGTCTTGAAATTGCTTCGATTCACCAATAGGTTCCACATCTAAGCCCGGCGAGCTCGGTGGCGCTATTTTAGGATCTTGCAGCCTTCTTGGGTCAGCTTTGATGATGAGTTTTACATCAAGCTCAGCCACTTCTTCTGGGTACAGCGAGTTCTTGCTGAGATTAAGCTGGAACTCTGCCATATCATGTTGAGTTGGAGCGGCTTTGTTAATTGCAACATTGATGGTGATAGGCTTGGTTTTTGCCCCTTCAATATCAAAACTCGGGATTTGCAACTTACCCAAACGCAGTGGAGCAAGGCTAATGTTCCATTCACTTGATACCGAACGGCTGCCATTGACGATTCGCATCGACGACCCAAAGTTTGGTGTGCCAACATAGAAATCCTGCTGGAGCGCTGTTAGATCTAGAGCATCAGAGGAGACCTTTTCATCGGTTGCAACTCTAAGAAGGAACACTTCATCTTTGGTGACACTGTTATGTGAAACGCTCGCCACGGCGTTTGCAGCCAATACTGAGAAGGACGAGAAAGCTCCCAACAACAATGTTAGGAGTACGGATAAAAATGGCTTGTTTAAAAATCGCATGGTTACCACTTTTTGTTCTGGTTGTTAGGAGCACTTTTTTGTTGTGCTTGTAAAATCATTTGCGCTTTAAGCAGTTGGCTTGGGTCACGCGCACTCTCTACCTGCTCAAGCTTTCGCATATCCGGGTCATTTGATAGCGGCTTCTCTGAGGCTTGTGCTACAGCTTGTTGAGCATCTTTAGCACCTTTCTCGTTTGAAGCTTGCTGTGCACTTGCACTTTGAGGCTGCGACTTATCCTGCTCTTTTTCCTCAGACTGGTTTGCTGTACTTGGCTGCTTAGATTGCTCGCCCTCTTGTTCGCCTGCGTTTGCACTCGATTGGTCTTCGGCTTGATCTTGGTTTGTGTTTTGAGATTGGCTATCAGCTTTGCTCTGCGAATTTTCAGCGTCTGCAGAGTTTTGTTGTTGATCCTGTGAGCCTTGCGAAGAATCATTTTGCTGACCTTGCTGACCTTGCTGACCTTGCTGACCTTGCTGACCTTGCTGACCTTGCTGATTTTGGTCATTCTGGTCATTCTGGTCTTTGGAGTCAGAATCGCCTTGCTGTTGCTGTTGCTGTTGCTGTTGCTGTTGCTGTTGCTTCTGGGCTTGTTCGACGACCTCTAAGTTCTTCTTCGCATAAGCATGCTCAGGGTTGATTTCGAGAATACGTTGATACTCTTCTATTGCTTGATCGTACTTACCTTGTTGGGCTTGGGCGTTAGCAAGGTTGTAGCGAGCATCTTCACCAGAAAGGTCTTGCAGCGTCTGCTCTGCGGCTTTGAAATCACCGGCTTTGTATTGAGCAATGCCTTTCCACTCTTGTTGGGTGAACTGTTCAGCAGCTTGTTGGAAGTCCTCGTCCTGATACAGCTGATAGCCTACTTGATCATCGGTTTTCCACGGGTTCGCAAACGCAGTATTTGGTTGGCTAAAAGAGATAACTCCAGCTAAGGCACACCAAATAACCCCTTTCCTGAATAATCCAAGTGCCGGAAGTAATAGCAAAGGCAGTAACCAGAAACCGTTGTTTACTCTGGTGTTGAGTGAGTTCTTGGTCTTGGTTACTTCCGATGTTGTTGCAACGCGGTCGAGGTAGCTCGCGATGTGTTCAACATCTGAGTTATCAAATTGAACTTCAGTGAACGTGCCACCATAGCTGCGTGTAAGCTCGCGCATGTTCTTCAAGTTGGTTCTTGCCACCACGGTTTGTCCTGAGTCGCTTTGCAGCATCGACCCCGTAGGTAACGAGATTGGCGCACCGTTTTCACTCCCTACAGCTAGAATCGACAATGTCCAATCGTTGCCATAGAGTAGGGAGTCGATCTGCTTCTTCTCTTGGTCATCGATGTCATCAGCAATCAATACCAAATCACCTTGGTAGATCTTCGCGCGAGTCATCATATCAATCGCAAGCTTAACGGCTGATGCGGCATCACCACCTTGATAAGGCATGATATCTGGCGATAGGTTAGGCACTAGGTTTTTGATGGTGTTGATGTCTGACGTTAGCGGGCTAATGGTGTAAGCATCCCCAGCATACGCCACCATGCCTGTTAGCCCTTCCTTCCATAATGAAAGCAGATCAAGAGCCTTGTATCGCGCTTGAGTTAAGCGATTCGGCTTAATATCTGTGGCATACATTGACATCGACATGTCCATGATCACAACTCGTGCCTGCGTTTTTTCAAAGCTTGGTTGTTCGTTTTTCTCGAAGCTTGGCCCAGCTAACGCAATAACGCCGACCAGCCACCAAATACCGAAGTAAGTACTGCGATTTTTCGATGGCTTGCTTGATTCTGGCGCCAAGTAACGGGCGATGTGTGACGCGAGTAATCCTTGTTTGGACTGTGTCTTGCTCAGCCACCAAATAGCGGGCAGCACGGCAAGCGCCAAGAACCAATATGGGTAGATAAAAGTAAAGTTAGACATTGTTTCTCCTAATGGCTAACAGCATAAATGCGAAGAACATTGCCGCCGACAGTGGCCATACAAACCACTCTTGTTGCGGTCGCCAGATCTTAGTGGCGTTCGTCACGGGCTCTAACTGGTTAATGGTGTCGTAAATCGTCGCTAACTCTTTGCTGTCACGCGCTCGGAAGTACTGACCGCCGGTGCGTTTGGCAATTTCTATTAGTGTACGTTCATCCAAGTCTTGAGCAGTATTGACTTTGCGCGTCATGAAGAACTCTTTGACCATCATCTCGCCTGCACCGACGCCCACGGTGTAAATCGTTGCGTCGTATTTCTTTGCAATATCCGCCGCTTCTAATGGGTCTAATACCCCGGCGGTATTACTGCCGTCGCTGAGTAGAATCATTACACGTTGGGGCGCATCGCTATCGACAAAGGTTTTGGTGGCAAGACCAATACCATCACCAATCGCTGTTTGAGTACCAATCAGCTTTAACACCGCTTGATTGAGCTGTTGTGAAAGCGTATCTCTATCTAGCGTAAGCGGGGTCTGCAAGTAGGCGTGATCAGCAAATAACACCAGTCCAACTCGGTCGCCTTTTCGTCGCTCAATAAAGTCACTCAATACGCGTTTCACCGCCGACAAGCGGTCGATGTATTCGCCATTGAACTGCATGTCTTCTTGGCTCATCGAGTAGGAGAGGTCGACAACCAACATCAAATCACGATGTTTCGGTTGAAACTCTACCGGTTCGCCATACCATACAGGGCGCGCGCTCGCCGTAACCAGCAGAAGCCAGATAATCACGGACAACGCCTTTGGTAAGCGACTGCTCGGTGTTTTGGTATTACTGTCTTCTGGCAGAAATGGAAGTCTTAGGACATGGCTTGATTCTGACTTTGGTGAGAACAAGTAAACGAGCAACGGCAGTGGCGCGATGAAGAACATCCACCACCAAACGAACTCGATGTTTAGCAAGTCCCCGCTTAGAAACATAGGGCTTAGAAAATCACTCATAAAGACCTCGCTTAGGAGGAAGGGCTTTACGAAGCCAAGTTTCGCAATCATTAACTAATTGTTGTTGAGCCTTTTTCTGTTCGTCGTTCATAAGGGCTACATCTTGATAGAGCGCTTGTTGCCACTGGGATTGTTTTGCTACAAATAACGGCTTCGCCAATTGCGCATCTAAGAACTTCAACCAATCATCACCAGACAAACCTGCAATTTTTTCACGAGGGAAATAGCTCAGTGCTGCTTGACGAACGATGTCTTGAGCTTTGCTCGGAGACAAGCCATCTTGGGACTGACTATTACTAAAGTAAGACAGCGCTTCTTGTTTCGCCTGTTGATTGTTTTTTCTACGTTTTAGAATGAAAAACACCAAGGCAATCAGGAAAATGGCTGTGATAATGACTGCCCACCAACCCCACGCCAAAGGCCACCAAGTCGGGGCGTCTGGCGCAATCACCGGACTTAAATCTAAGGGCTGTTTCATGACTGAGCTCCTGATATCTGGCTCATGAGTGACTGCGCACTCGACAGCGAGCTATAAGGTATCGCGAGAGATAACCCCATCTGTTGCAGCTGCTGTTTCTTAAGCGAAAAAGCATGGTTAAGCTTTTGCTTTTCTTTATTAGAAGAGAAATTAAACCATTGAGTTTTGCTGCCATCGGTGACCTGTTTAGAGCCTTTATAGGTGGTTTCACCTTGCTCTAGCGGGTCGTAGAAATGCACAAGACGTACTCTGTTGTGTCGGCGAATTTGACTGATAAGTGAGTAGTCACTTTCTTGGTAACGCACAAAGTCACTGAGCATAATAATATCGCTTCCTTTAGGGCAAAGCTGGTGCAGAGATTTCAGTCCATGCTCTAAGGTCGTGTCATTATGATTGTCGTGATTAGTCAGTGCCGTATTATTGATTTCTATGACTTTTTGCAAAATACGCAGTGGAGCATGGTTGCTTGCACTTGGCTTAATCTCAATGACCTCTTTGCCAGTATCGATCACCGCGCCAATTCGATCTTTTTGAGCCACAGTAAGCCAGCACAGTTGGCTAGCAAAGTGTGCAAGTTGAACCGATTTCAGCAACAAGGTTGAGCCGAAAATCATACTGCTTGATAGATCCAAGAATAAAATGACAGGCTGTTCTCGTTCTTCAGAGAAAAGTTTGGTATGCGCTTTGCCCGTTCTGGCTGTTACACGCCAATCAATGCTGCGAATGTCATCTCCCGCTTGATATTGACGAACTTCAGAGAAATTCATCCCGCGACCTTTACGGTTGCTCTCGTGTTGGCCGTTAAGCTGTGACCAAAGGCTCTTGGCGGGAGGCAACCAGCGAACAGACTGCGCTTTGTATTGCAGCAGCTCATCCAGATTTAACGTGACGCCGTCACTATGGTTGGGTAGTTGATTATTCATGCGCGTATCCCTATGCGCTGCCAACCAATGAAATAAGGTGTGCGATCACTTGGTTTGCGGTGACACCTTCAGCTTGTGCGTGGTAGCTGCGCAGTAGACGGTGGCGTAACACAGGGAATGCCATCGCTTGAACGTCTTGTGGCGTGACGTAATCTCGTCCTGCAAGCCAAGCGTGAGCGCGGGCACAACGGTCTAACGCAATGGTTGCACGCGGGCTGACACCCATGTCTAACCATTGATCAAGTTGGTCACTGTATTGCTTAGGTTGGCGAGTCGCCATAACCAGTCTGATGATGTACTGCTCAATGGTGTCTGCCATGTGAATGTTGAGCACTTCTTGGCGCGCTTCAAAGATCGTTTGCTGAGATATCTGTTGTGGCTGAGCTGATTCGTTACCTTGAGCCTCACCACGGTTGAGTCGTAAGATCTCAAGCTCGCTTTCCATATCTGGGTATTCAACCTCTAGGTGAAGCAAGAATCGGTCTAACTGAGCTTCCGGTAGCGGGTAAGTCCCTTCTTGTTCAATTGGGTTCTGTGTTGCCATTACCAAAAATAGCTCAGGCAGCGCATAGGTTTTTCGACCGGCAGTTACTTGTTTTTCTGCCATCGCTTCCAGCATTGCCGCTTGAACTTTCGCCGGAGCTCGGTTGATCTCATCCGCTAGAATCAGTGAGTTGAAAATCGGGCCTGATTGGAAGGTGAACTCCCCAGTTTCAGGGCGAAAAATGTCGGTACCCGTCAAATCAGCTGGCAACAGATCGGGGGTAAATTGAATACGGTGGAAGTCACCCTCAACACAGTCAGCCAATGATTTTACTGCGCGAGTTTTTGCTAAGCCGGGAGGTCCTTCAACGAGGATATGACCATCTGCTAAAAGGGCGATCATCAGTTGCTTAACGAGCTCTTTTTGACCAATGATTTGAGACTCTAGATAGTTTTGAAGGACTTCGAAATTTGTTTTGTGCATTTTGGACTCTCTGGGTATCCATTTGATTTTTATTTTGAGTATTGGTCACTGATTTCGAGGAAAAAGTTCCAGTACATTTGCGTAATTTATTTTTTCAAAATTGGAAATATTTACAAGTGGTTAGCTAAAAACATCGTTAGGTTGTGATTATTACTATATCAATTGGTTTTTATATACAAAAGCTCGGCGGTGGGGAGTGGTTTGAGTTCGGTTGGGTCTCAGGGGGTGAGAACTAAAATTGACTCTCGACAATGCGGTATTTGCTTAGTTAATTCATGCTCAAGGTGAATATTTCTAATTGTTACATCATATTTGCAGTTTTTTGAGAAGAAAGTCTCTAGTTTTATTGGTTGTGGCCGATACATCACTCAGATTGTGCATTGCTTGTTGGAGTGCACTAAAAAAGTCCTGTTCAGGGTATACCAATAACGAGCGATTCTTTTAAAGGTCCAAATATGTTTAAAACTAACTCTCTGAGTATCAAACAAAAAGTTGTACTTGGAATTACCTTTGCGGTTCTTGCATCGACAGTGATTGTCGGCGCGATGGCACAACAGCAAGCAAGAGATGTGTTGAGTCACCGTTTGGTTGATATTGAGCTTCCCGGTATGTTGGAGCGAATCAATGGTGAAATTGACCGTGAAGTCTCTCAGTTATTGTTAGCTGCGGAGCAAATTGCTTCAAATGAATTCATTTCTGATGCTATCGAATCGACCGAGCGCGATGCCGCGCTAGAGAATAAGCTGGTTAAACAACTGAACAATGTTCGCAACCAATATCAGTTGAACGATGCCTCGGTAGCGAACCGTCAAACAGCTTACTACTGGAATCAAGATGGTTTCTTACGTCAGCTAAACCAACAACAAGATGGTTGGTTCTTTGGCTTTACGCAATCTGGACAGCCGACCATGGTGAGCATGTTCCAAGAAGCGAATGGCGAAGTGAAGATGTTTGCTAACTATCAGCAGCCTTCTGGTTTGGCGATGTCTGGTCTATCAAAATCGATGGATGACATGGTTAACTTACTCAATGGCTTTAAGATTGAAAATACAGGCTTCGTATTCTTAACCGATAGCCAAGGTGATGTACAAATTCACCGTGAGCGTTCTCGTAGCGATTCTTCACTTCAACAACTTTACGGCTCTCAATCAAGCCAACTATTGAACAAGTCGGGCTTCAATCTGATTACCACTGAAAGCCAAGGACAAGAACTGTTTGTGGCGAGCTTGTACGTGTCGTCGATGGACTGGTTTGTTATTGGTGTCGTACCAACAGGCGAAGTATTTGCTGAGCTAGATGCGACAGCGCAAAAGATGCTGATCATGACGGCGGTTGTGGCATTAGTGTTTATCCTAATGGGCGTTGTTCTGGCGAACAGCATTACTCAACCGATTAAACTTCTGGCTAAGCGATTCGGTGACCTTGGCGAAGGTGATGGCGATCTGGCGCAACGTATCGAAGTGAAAGGCAACGATGAAATTGCCCAGCTTTCAAAGGGCTTTAATGGATTCATTGAAAAGATTCACGAGTCTATGAAAGAAGTATGTTCGACAAGCCAAGCGCTTCAAGTGGCGGCAGAGAGTGTTTCTAACAAAGCACACATCACCCACGATAATAGCCAAGAGCAACGTGATCAAACGCTTCAAGTGGTGGCTGCAATTAACCAAATGGGTATGACCATCAGCGAGATTGCATCGAACGCGGCAACCGCAGCAGAAACGGCAACTCAAGCTTCAGGCAATACGGAAGTAGGCCGCTCTGTGGTGAACAAAGCAAAAGACGCGATCAGTCGTTTGGCGCAAGATATTGAAAGCACGGGTCAGGTAGTAGAGCAACTGGCTTCTACAACTCAAGACATCGGTTCTATTCTGGGTGTTATTCGTGATATTTCAGAGCAAACTAACTTACTCGCATTAAACGCTGCAATTGAAGCCGCCCGTGCTGGTGAGCAAGGTCGTGGTTTTGCGGTTGTAGCGGATGAAGTACGTAACCTAGCAAGCCGTACCGCAGATTCAACGGAAGAGATTCAAAAGATGATCAACCAACTGCAAAGCGATGCTAAAGATGCGGTAACGGCAATGAGTGCGGGTAAGGTGATTACCCTTGAAGGTGTATCGGCTTCGGATGAAGCGGTAGACGTGCTGAGTGGCATTTCAGACCGTATCGTTGATATCACAGACCGTAACACTCAAGTGGCAACGGCAACGGAAGAGCAATCAACCGTAGTTCACACCATCAACCAGAACATTGAAGAGATTAACGCAATCAACGAAGTGACAACGGGCACGGCTGAGCAACTTGCTGAAGCGAGCCAAGAGCTTCGTGATCTATCGTCTCGTCTAGATAAGATGGTTGGTTCATTTAAGCTTTAATCCCTTTAAGCTGTAGCATGGCTTACAAAGATACATAAACTAAGAGCTGGATTCATTTAATCGTGAATTCAGCTCTTTTTATTTACGTGCTTGTTTTCTTCTAACTGACGTTCGCTTGATCTGGTTTCGGGCTTTGCACTCAATCGCCCTAGCATCATAGGGCGTAAATGAGTAAAATCTCGTTAGGTTTAATATTTAGGTAAGTATCATGAGCGATTTTGAAAAAGAACTAGAGCAGATGACTCAAGAGATGGGCGATGAGCCTGAGGTGAAACTGCCATCACTTGAAGAGCAAAAAGCAATTGTTGCTGAGTTCAAGCGACTAGAGGCGGAAGGCAAACTGACTCCTGAAGTGTTAGAGAAGCATTTTGGCCAGTTCAACAAACAGAATGATACGCCAATTCACTAAGTTGATTTAGACAGGTTTCATGTCTGAAAGAAGTGATATTAGCGGTTGGGTTCATAGCCTAACTAACAGATAAAGGTCTAGCGCTTGCTAGACCTTTTTTATTGCCGCTAGCGAAAGACCGAGTGGCTGACTCATGAACTATTCAATGTAAGTGAAACTCGTATCCAACACATAAAAATATCCAGCACATAAAAAAATCCCCCTTACTGAGTAAGAGGGATTCGATATGGGCAAGTTATATCCTAAAAGGCTAAGCGATTAGTCTGTGCCGTATTCTTTGTACAAACGACGACATGCGCGGCCATCGCTGTGGAACAGGTGACAACGGTGCGCTGGAATACCAATCGCCAACTTGTCACCTGATTCGATTTTCAACGTGTCAGGCTGGCGATAGATAACATCAGCATCGGCACTTTCAAGGTTTAGGTAAACCTGAGTTTCGTTACCTAGCTTCTCTACCATCATCACGTCAGCTTCAATCGTCGCGTCACCTGATTCAGCAGACATCAAGTGTTCAGGGCGAATACCCAGAGACATACGATCGCCAGCATTGACAGTCGTACCATCAACAGGGATCCAGAAAGTCATACCGTTAGAAAGTTGAACTTGTACGCGTTCTGCTTCAGCTTGTTCAATGTGTACCGACATGAAGTTCATCTTCGGTGAACCAATAAAGCCAGCAACGAAACGGTTTTGAGGGTAGTGGTAAAGGTCAAGCGGCTTACCGACTTGAGATACATAACCACCATCAAGAACAACGATCTTATCCGCCATTGTCATCGCTTCCACTTGGTCGTGGGTAACGTAGATCATGGTACAACCCAGTTGACGCTGTAGCTTGGTGATTTGCGAACGCATTTGAACACGTAGCGCGGCATCTAGGTTTGATAAAGGCTCATCAAGTAGGAATACGTTTGGTTGAGAAACCAGAGTACGACCAATCGCAACACGTTGACGTTGACCACCAGACAATGCTTTAGGTTGACGCTCAAGAAGGTGACCAAGCTGAAGAATTTCTGCCGCATGTTCAACACGCTTGTCGATTTCAGCTTTATTTGCGTTTGCTAGCTTAAGACCGAAAGACATGTTGTCGTATAGGTTAAGGTGAGGGTAAAGCGCGTACGATTGGAATACCATACCTACGCCACGCTTTGACGGTTCAACGTCATTCATGCGTTTGTCGCCAATGTACAAATCACCAGACGTAATGTCTTCTAGACCTGCGATACAACGTAATAGCGTCGATTTACCACAACCTGATGGTCCAACGAATACTACGAATTCACCTTCGTTGATGTCTAAGGTTACGTCCTTAGAAATCTGTACATCACCATATGATTTATAAACGTTTTTTAACGTGACACTCGCCATCTAGCTTGTCCTCGATCGATCAAATTTTAAGTTTTACTGCTTATCATTATAAGAAATTTTTGGGTCAGCAGTAACTGTAGGAATTGGTAAGTATTGAGTGAGTAAGAAAAAAGTGGGTGAGACTTGGCTTCTTTAACCAAGCCCACCCGTCATAGCCAAACTGATGCCCATTTCCCCCACATTCAGCTAAACCTCCCCCGTGATTCAATCACAGATTTAGCTCGATGCTAATATAAGACACCAGCGGGCAGTGAAGCCAACTAAATGAATAATGCGTCAACGCATAACACTTGCCGGTAAAGGGTTCTTACTATCCACTCTTGGATGAATGCAGTTTCGGTGAAATGGCGTAAGGGTACATCCTCCCAATGGGAAATTAACTAGGGGGAGTAGGAGGGGAGGAGTAGATATACGGGGTTATTAATAATTGGCGATCCAGTTCAAATAAATCCACCACGTAACGGTGATGTTGATCACGATGAGTATACGTTTTGTGATTGCAGTCTCTAATCTGACCGGATGGCGATCACGAATTTAAGCCATAATAGCTAGGGCGTAGTGGCTAGGATGATGAGCTAGGGTCTGTTTTCTCAGATCATAACCTCCGAAAACTGGCTCATCTTGGTAGATGTGCCCTACGTATAAATATAAAAAGGATATTCACATGAAAAACGCTCTAAGCGCTGTAGCTCTAGGTACAATAGTTGCTCTGGGTTCTTTTGGTGCAAATGCTGCTATCGAAGAAGGACAACTAACAATCTGGGTAGGTGGTGACAAAGCTTATGAAGGCATGGCTGAAGTAGGTAAACGCTTCGAAGAAGATACTGGTGTTAAAGTAACCGTCGCTTTCCCTGACAAGCTAGAAGAAAAATTCCCTCAAGTAGCAGCAGCTGGCGATGGCCCAGACATGATCTTCTACGCACATGACCGTTTTGGCGGCTATGCAGAAGCGGGACTTCTTGTTGATATCAAACCTTCTAAAGAGACTAAAGAAGGTATCGTAGACTTCGCATGGGACGCTGTTTCATACGAGGGTAAAACAATCGCATACCCTGTTGCTGTTGAGTCAGTTTCCCTAATTTACAACAAAGCACTTGTTCCTAACCCACCTAAGTCTTGGGAAGAAATCCCAGCACTTAACGCTGAACTTCAGAAAGACGGCAAGAAAGCGATCATGTGGCCTTTACGTGGCGGCGCTTACTTCACATGGCCTCTACTTGCAGCTGACGGCGGCTACGCATTCAAACAGACTGCAGAAGGTTACGACATTAAAGATGCGGGCGTAGCGACTGAAGGTGTTCAGAAGTCTCTAGGTTTCATCGAGAAGATGGTACAAGACAAAGTTATCTCTGCAGACATGGATTACTCAGTAGCTGAGTCTGAATTCGTTGCAGGTAACGTTGCAATGACAATCAACGGCCCTTGGGGTTGGGAAAACATCAAGAAAGCTGGCGTAGACTATGGCGTAACAACACTACCTAAGTTCAACGGTAAAGCGTCTAAACCTTTCGTTGGTGTATGGGCAGGTGGTATCAGCACTGCGTCTCCAAACCGCGACCTAGCTGTTGAGTTCATGGAAAATTACCTACTAACAGATGAAGGTATGAAGAGCCTGAACGACGACAAGCCACTAGGCGCTGTTGCTCTTAACTCTTTCCAACGTCAACTAGACAGCGATACTCGTATTGCAGCAACAATGGACAACGCGATGAACGGTGAAATCATGCCTAACATCCCTCAGTTCACAACATTCTGGTACAGCATGGAAGAAGCGATCGGCAACGTAGTTGACGGCCGTCAATCAGTAGACCAAGCACTAAAAGCTGCTGAAGGTCGTATGGTTAAGTAACACCCAAGCACTACCTTTTAAGGAGGGGGTAACCTCTCCTTACTTTTCTATTTTTTATCTATATCGCTAGCAGGTTCCTCTATGCAGTCAGTTCAAGGTACAGATGCTATCCCAGCACCATCAAGCCTTCCAGGCAGTAAAAGCGTCTTCATCAAATGGGGGTTGCTTGGTAGCGTTGGCTTAATAAACGGCTACGCTACAATTCTAATGTATTCTCGCGGTGAGCTCGCTTTTGCGCTGCTTACAGTGATCTTAACGGCTTTGGCACTTTACATTTTTGGTAGTAAAAAAACTTACGCCCACCGTTATATTTACCCAGGTATTGCCGGAATGATCTTGTTCATTCTTTTCCCATTGGCATACACCGTAGGGCTTGCGTTTACTAACTACAGCGCGAAAAACCAGCTTTCTCTAGAGCGTACTCAAACCGTTCTTTTAGACCGTTCTTTCCAAAGCGGTGAGAGCTACCCATTTACTTTGTACAAGACAGATGACGGTCACCAGATCGTTGTAAAAGATGGCGATCAACTGTTAGCGACTGACGTATTTTCTCTAGACAATATGACAGAAACAGAGATGGACCTATCTGTAATCGAGTCTGCGCAAGGTGAAAAAGAGAAGATCAAAGCGATCATCCAAAACCGAGCAGCAATCAGTGGTGTTGATTTCAATCTACCTGACGGTGGTGACATCCGCATGAGTGGCTTACGTAAGTTTGCTTCTGTTGCTCCGCTTTACACGCTACAAGACGATGAAGAAACGTTAATCAACAATGAAACGGGTGAAGTTCTCAAGCCAAATATGGATGTGGGTTTCTACCAGCCTGTTGATGCAAATGGTGAGTTTACGGGTAATACCATCTCTCCAGGTTTCGTGGTTAGCATTGGTACGCATAACTTTGAGCGTGTATGGAAAGATGACGGCATTAAAGAACCGTTTATCAGCATCTTTATTTGGACGGTTATCTTCTCGGTATGTACCGTAGCGTTCACGCTAGTTATCGGCCTTGTATTGGCTAACATCGTGCAATGGGAAGAGTTGAAAGGTCGTTCTATTTATCGTGTTCTACTGATTCTGCCTTACGCCGTACCCGCGTTTATCTCGATTCTTATCTTTAAGGGTCTATTCAACCAAAGCTTTGGTGAGATCAACATGGTGCTCGAGAATATCTTCGGCTTAAGCCCGAACTGGTTCTCAGACCCTATCTTAGCGAAAACCATGGTGTTGATGGTTAACACATGGCTAGGTTTCCCTTACATGATGATTCTATGTATGGGTCTGCTTAAAGCGATTCCTGATGATTTATACGAAGCGTCAGCAATCGATGGTGCGAACTTCCTTGATAACTTCAAGCGCATTACGTTCCCATTGATGATTAAACCGCTTACACCGCTATTGATTGCAGCGTTTGCCTTTAACTTCAACAACTTCGTAATGATTCAACTATTGACGAACGGTGGCCCGAACATGATTGGTACTTCTGAGCCAGCGGGTTACACAGACTTGCTTGTAAGCTACACGTACCGAATTGCATTCGAAGGCGGCGGCGGTCAAGACTTCGGTCTAGCAAGTGCTATCGCAACGCTTATCTTCCTATTGGTTGGTGCACTAGCGTTACTAAACCTTCGTTTCACTAAACTGTCTCAAGATTAAGGAGCACGACAATGGCTATGGTACAAGGTAAAGGCCTTAAATACCGAGTGTGGGCAACGCATGCAGTGTTGTGGTGCTTCTTGGCAATGATTATCTTCCCACTACTGATGATCATCGCGATCTCGTTCCGTGAAGGTAACTTCGCAACCGGTAGTTTGATTCCAGATAACCCATCATTGGAACACTGGAAGTTAGCATTGGGTATGTCAGTAACGAACGCAGATGGCTCGGTAACGTCACCTCCGTTCCCTGTGCTAACTTGGTTATGGAACTCAGTGAAGGTTGCAGGTATCACATCGATTCTGATTGTGACACTGTCTACGACATCGGCTTACGCGTTTGCTCGTATGCGCTTTAAAGGTAAGAACACAATCCTGAAAGCGATGATGATTTTCCAAATGTTCCCAGCAGTATTGGCTCTAGTAGCAATCTACGCGCTGTTTGACAAACTTGGTCAATACATTCCGTTCTTAGGCTTGAACACACACGGTGGTCTAATCTTCTCTTACCTAGGTGGTATTGCACTGCACGTATGGACGATTAAGGGTTACTTTGAGACGATTGATAACTCTCTGGAAGAGGCAGCAGCCCTTGATGGTGCAACGCCTTGGCAAGCATTCAGACTGGTTCTACTACCGCTGTCTGTGCCAATCCTAGCGGTTGTGTTTATCCTATCTTTCATCGCGACAGTGGGTGAGGTGCCAGTAGCGTCTATCCTACTTACAGATGTGAACTCTTACACGCTAGCAGTAGGTATGCAGCAGTACCTATACCCTCAGAACTACCTATGGGGTGACTTTGCGGCAGCGGCTGTACTATCAGCACTTCCGATTACTATCGTGTTCTTACTTGCTCAACGTTGGTTAGTTGGTGGTTTGACGGCAGGTGGTGTAAAAGGATAAGCTGTACTCTATAAGAAAGAAAAAGAGCGACCGTTAGGTCGCTCTATATTGGCATTTTTATTACATCATTTGGTTTGGCCGCCGATCAGTAATAAAAATAACCCTCAGGTTACGCATAGCTGGCTACTAATCAGGTTCCTTACGCTATTAATGATTAGTGGTTTTTGTAACTCTAACCCAGGTATTTACTTGGGTTTTTTTATGCCTGCTACTTTTTGTTTTTTGTGTCAGCGTTACTCGTTAACTATCGCGCTCATATCTACTTTAAAACCCAAAGTTTCGAGTTACTTCTCTCCTAAATACCGACCACTTCATTTTGGTTACTTGTAGAAATGAACTAGTCTCACAAATCAGACACTCAGTATAAGTGGCTGTTGTACTATTGATATGTTGTGAATATTCCAATGCGTGATACTTCAATGATTTGTATGCAACAAAACCTGAAATTGCACTGAAAATGTATGGGTAAGCGAGAGGTAGTTACAGAATATTCAAGTGACATTCATGAGGGTTATGGAGGTGGGTTTATTTATGCTTCTGGTTTTTGGTGGGACTTAGAAGTTAGAACTCTTTACTAGAAGGAGCACAACCTAAGTGTTGCAATAGCACATAGATGCTTTCTTGATCGAGTGCCACGCGACGAAATAGATCGGCAAATGTCGGATCTCCACCGAAACACGTTTGGATATAGTGGTTGATTTCATTGCTGTCGTAGCCTTCGACGTACAAAGTTCTAACCCATTGGTACTCAACAGCCTTTAAATTGTTCAGTGTAGACTCGCTAAGAGTGGGGCGTATGACGCTCAAGAGTGGCTCCAAGAAATTCAAATGCATCTATTATGATTGGCGGTATTTAATCAGAGCAAAATGACGACTTTATTACAGTCAAAATAAATCAGTGAACAAGTGCCGATTCATTTCAACCTTTGGCTGGGTATCACGCTCTTATCGTCTGTATTGGGTGTGCAGCGGATTTGGCTGTGTAGAGCACGAAGGTATCAAATAGATCAATGCCAAGCAGGCGCTTGGCATTGTAATAAGGTTTTGTAGGGGGAGGGCAGCTGGTGGACCTTACTTAAGGTACTTCACGTGAGCTTCCATCTCTTCACCAATCTGTTTTCGCATGTTCATTAGGCGAATAGCCGAATCTCGTAATTCGATGTCTTCTGGCGTCTCTGGTATCCACTCTGGCACTTTAGTCGGATTACCATTCTCATCGACAGCGACCATAATAACGATACAGTGAGTTGTTAGGCGGTTATTGAGCTCTTTAGGGTCGCTTGCTTGCACGTCGATAGCGATATGCATTGAAGATGAACCTGTGTAAATGACCTTTGCACTTACTTCCACAAGGTTGCCTACATGAATTGGGGCAACGAATCGAATTCCGCCTGCATAGGCTGTTATACAGTATTTACCGCTCCAACCTGCGGAACAAGCGTAGGCTGCTAAATCGATCCACTTCATTGCTGCACCACCATGAACTTTACCACCAAAGTTCACATCTCCGGGTTCAGCTAAAAAACGCAGAGTAACGTCTCGTTTACCATCTTGTCGGCTATTGCTACTGCTCATCTATCTTCCTTCATTATTATTTTGCTGCGTAACATGCTTGTTACTTGCTAGTAACAATATACTTAAGATGACATAAGTTAAAGCGGATAATCTCATGGTTAAGACTATTTTTTTCAAACAGATGATCAGTTGATGAATATTGGTGCTTAAAGGCGTATCAGGCGAATGGCAAACATGGATGAAGTGATATCAAGCAAGAGAATAGAAATACTGATTAAGTCACTAGATAGGTCGATTGCAAAAAAAACACCTAGCGTAATGCTAGGTGTTTCTAAGCCGTGTGGTACTCATGTCGGTACTTTTTTGTGTTAGCCAACCAACCGCTGTTGATTTGGTTTAGTTAAAGTGGCTGTATCTCAGATACCACTAAAGTGGTAGTGATTATTGTTTTCTTATCAGCTCACTTTTACTGTTTTAAAAAGTATAGATCCTTCGCGTAGATATTTCCTTTCGGATTATTGTTTGGGAAGCCTTTTAGTGTATTTCGCACTAATCGTGTGTGATTGTAATGATATAAAGGTATAACTGCTGAAGAATAGTTGAGCAACGACTCATCGTGCTGATATAAAGTAAAGCGTTTAGACTAATCTTCCGTTTTACTCGCTTGCTGTAAGGGCTCATCATAGTATGGATTACAGTAGCCACTCTCATTTGCTGTGTGAAACGTGAGTTTGAATTTTTACCCTAATGTGAGCGTTGGGTAATGCGTTTAGCTTTGTTGAGGGAGAGGAGCCTCAAGCCTTGGTTTTCTTCTGATTTGAGCAAGGATGACACCTGAAATCACCATCACACCACCAATGATGTGGAACTGGTTAATCTCTTCGCCAAGCCATGTCGCGGCTAATACGATCGCTACAACCGGAAGCAAGTTCATGAACATCGCGCTTGAGTCAGCACCAATGGTGTCAATCGCTTTCACCCACATCCAAGGCGCTAAAATCGAAGCGGCAACCGCTGCGTAAGCTATCAATGGGAGCGCTTGTTGCGGTGGTAAAAGTTGTTCGCTGGTAAGCCAAAGTGGCGTAAGCATCGCGACAGCAAACAGACCCTGAATGTATATCACCACCCAGCTACTGATTGGCATTTTCCAGCGTTTCAGTAGTACACAGTAAGAAGCATAAACAAAGGCTGCAATTAGCATATAGCCATCGCCTTGAGTCAATTCTTGATGCATGAAGAATAACGGATCGCCTTTGCCTAACATCAGGGCTAAGCCTGATAGTGACAACACACCGCCAACAATACTCAAACTAGAAATCGACTTGTGCAGCAAAGGGACGCTTAAAAATACACTGACCAATGGAACCAAAGAAGTGATTAATGCCATGTTAGAGGCGGTTGTGGTTAAGCCTGCGTAGTAACCTAGAGATTGGTTCAACACCATGCCCAAAAAGCCGAGGAACGCTAATTTAGATAAGTTTGGCTTAATGACAGCCCACTGCTTCATCACTGGGCGAATACAGAAAGGCGTGAGAATTAACATCGCAAAAAACCAGCGGTAAAAACTCATTGCGCTAGGTTCTATGGTGCTTGCAGCAAGCTTGTTGACGATTGCATTGGCGCCCCAGATACAGACTGTAAAAAATGGTAATAGGTAATGCATGTGAATTCCGTGGCGAATGAGTTGGTGCGGCTAGTTTGACAGGTCGTTATACTTACAAGTATCTTTAGAAAGACATTAAGCGCGATAGGAAGACAAGTTTGAAAAAACACTCCAGAAACCTTCATCCATCCTTATTAATTGATAAGGCACCATCCAACGTATTTATGAATTTTGAAGCGTTTCTTTCGAACACTGAAACCCGAGTTCATAGCCACTCATGGGGACAGGTTCAATTGATCAGTGGTGGTATATTAGAGATGGAAGCGGAAAGCACTCGATTTCTAGCGCCACCACATTTAGCGATTTGGGTACCGGCCGGGGTGATGCATTGCAGTTATAACCGTAAGCCTTTGGACTACTGTTCACTAAATATCGCCCCAGAACTCACGCAACACCTGCCAGATAAAACCAGCCTTATAAAGATCACGCCGATTGTGTCTTCTATTATCGATGATTTTCGCGATCGTGGGATCAATGTTGCGGAAACCGAGCAAGACCAAAGGCTCGTTCAGGTACTGCTTGACCAACTTGCGCAGCGTGAGGTTGAACACCACTTCTTGCCTTCAACCGATAATAAGTATCTAGCGCCTATATTGGCTTCTGTTGAAGAGAACCCAACCGATGAAGTGACGCTGAAAGATTGGGCTGAACGTGTCCACACCACGGAAAGAACCCTTTCTCGCCACTGCCAGACCGAGCTTGGAATGAGCTTTACCGAGTGGCGACTGCGAGTGCGCTACCTATACTCAATGGACTTGTTGAGAAACGGCCAATCGGTTAAAGAGGTCGCTCTTACATTGGGTTATAACCAAGCAAGCCCATTTATCACCATGTTCAAACGTTACGCGAACCAAACGCCAGAGCAGTATAAGAACCGTTTGTTGTAGCTCGGTCTTGTTGCCAAAAGAACGGATGTTTGCGCTAGTTAGTGCGTAGATAGACCACAAGTGAATAGATAGACCATAAGTGAATACGTGCAGTATGAGCTTATGGAATCGCCCTTAACAGCCCATATATTTCGCTCTGTTGTTCGGTGACATCCTCATAGTGTTGGTTCAATAGAGCACTGTTGCTGCCCACTTTGAACAGTATGTACGTTTCTCCGTCGATCTCGAACCAATTGAAGGTTCCATGCTGGTTATACGTGGTCATTGTTTTGTTTATCTTCATGAGATATACATTAGCAGCGCAAGACATGCAGACGTACATAAGCCAAAGAAAGAAAAGAAAAACCACGAGCCTAATACTGTTTTTTCTTTTCCTACCTCTTCATTACTTTGCTGCCAACCAAGTTCACGAACCTGAGCCTTGGTAAGGTTTAAGTCTAGTTTCTCGATGTATTTGTTGAGTTCGTCATTGTGTACTGAGCTAATCATGTTCTATCTCCCCTAAGCATAAGATTGGTATTTTAGGGGAGCTCATCGTTTGGTTAAATTAGATATTTTTCAACAGGCGTTAAGATAAATAGAACACGTGAAACAACAAAAAACCTCCGTGGTGGAGGTTTTGGTTGAAAGTGTTTTAGTCGATGGTTATGGCGATGTATTTGTTGTTAGATTCCACCTGTATTAATACACAATCTAATACCCAGTCAACTCCATATAGCCAGATCCGGAATGAGAACCTTTAATCATGATTGGCCCCTCCCAATAAGGAACCGACAGCGGCATTTTGGCATTTGGATTGAGTGCCGAGACGGTCAGTTCTATTTGCTGGCTTGGAATCGAAACTTGCCACTCTGTTGGGTAGTCACGCCCGTCGATTTTAGTTTGCTTGATGGCGGTTAAGCTGATGTCTTGCTGCTTAATCGCGATGCCGGAGCCATCTTGATTCATCAACCTCGCATGAGAATAGCTGGCTTTGCCTGTAGTTGAGTTTCGAAGTTGAAATACAACCAAGCTGGTTTCATCACTCAGCCTTAGCGCAAACCAATCCCAACCTTGTTGCGAGTCGAGTAAAAACTGTGAGCTCCATTCTCTGTCTATCCAACCTTTGCCGGAAACTTGATGGGTGACGCCATCAATGGTTACCTCGCCCGATACATTGATGAATGGTTGGCTGTAGTAATAGGAAGCCACTTTGCCATCGCTACTTTTAGTGCTGTAGCCTTGTTCGCCTTGCTTTTGATATGGCGCGTTGTTGGTTAACTTAAGCGAATATCCAAATTGCCCCGAGTTAGCGACCAATGTAGCTGGGAACAGGTCATCGGTCGTCGACGTCCATTGCCAGTCATCAAGATAGACACGAAATGGTGAAGCGCTTACTCCTGCCAGTTCTGCTTGGTTACGTGACCATTTTTCATCGGCATAGTGTTTGTCTTTAGTGGTGACAGCGCTGTGTGCCATGTAGATTTGCTGACTTTGCCACGTAGTTTCCTTGGTTCTATTGCTACGTTCCTGTGGTGCAGCCGCAAAGCGGAACTGTGTCCATTGCACACCTAACACATTGTCTTCTTCATCAATTAAGTTTGCGGTTAAATACCACCATTCATGACGAAAATCTGGATGTGCTTGATGGTCGGCAGGGAAGGCGATGTCGATACCTTTAACTACCGGTGTGAATTGATCAGTCTCTTTTTGTGTTTCATCGTCGGTTTGTTTTCCAGTGCCAAGTATTGAGCCCATATTTTGAGCTGATGGTTGAGTGGATTCATCGCACCCTAAAAGGAGCAAGATGCCAAGTGTGAGAACGAAAACTCTCATTGTTCGATTCATCACAACACCTCACTCTGTAAACTGGATACCACGGGTTTGCTGACCAAACGCCACAGTGGAATCAAGGTCGCAATCACTGCCACTAAAATGGTGATGGTTGCGATGCTGAGTGCATCACTCCAATTCCATACGTAATTTAAGCTCCAACCAAAGGCGCGTAGGGTAACGATGTCCGTCAACACATAACCGACCATAGCGCCGAGTGGTAAAGCGATAACCAGAGTGAAGGCGACCAGAACAACGATTTGCCCGACCACCATTGCCATCAATTTTTTCTGACTAACACCGAGTGCATACAGCCTTGCAATGGCGGCTTTACGTGCATCGAGCAACATGAAACAGGCGCAGAACAACCCAATCACCGCCACCATTAATGTGACGCCATTAAGCGCCCGCGTGATGGCAAAAGTTTGTGAGAATATATCCAACGCGATCGATTTGATCTGTGCTTGACCGTAAAGCTGACTAGGGTGCAGATTGAGTTGTTGGCGTAACTGTTCGTACACCACTTGTGGGTCGCCAGAGACTTTGATTCCCAAGCTGGTGGGTAAGTCAGTAAATCCGCTTTCGATCCACAAATTAGGTGCAAGTAACACTTCGCCATTCGGTGAGCCGTAATCGTGGAAAATCGCCCCGACGATGAGCGCTTTGTCTTGGATCGCGTCGAGCTTGAGTCGGCTTCCAAGCGGCAAGCCGAGCTTCACTGCCGTAGGTTCGCTGATCGCCACGAATTCACCTTGGTAAAAGCGCGTCCAGAAATCATCAAGGTGGGATTGAAATACCATGGTTTGCTCAAGTGTGTCTTTGTCTTTGGTGCCGAGCAAAGTAGGTAAGCCCTGCAAGTTATCATCGACATAATATTGCTTATAAACGGTTTCAACATTTTCAAACTGCTCTAACGCACGTTCCACATTCGCGATTTCACCTTGGGCAGGGCTAACGTAAATATCGGCATGTAAGCGCTGTTCAAGCCATTGCTTTAACGTGGATTCAAAGCTGCCGACTAAGGTATTCATTCCGATATTGGCGGTGACAGCGAGAAGCAACGCCATCATGGCAAGGGAGAGAGGGGAAATAAGTTCACGTAGCTCAGCAAACAGATATTGTATTAACCCCGATTGGGTGCGTTTTTCGCTCCAGTTCGCTAGCACGCTTAGCGTTTTGGGCAGGTACAAAGGAATCGATACCACTAACACACCGAGCCATGCCATGGTGAAGCGATGATGTTCGCTCATCCATAAACCTGCTAACGCGAGAATAGTTAATACTGACCCGATAACAAACAGCTGATTTTCGTTAGACGTTTCCGGCGCTTGATAGAAACCGCCATGGGAAGAGAGGGGTTGTCGCACCCGCTGTTTAAAGTGTTGCCAACAAGCGACAAGAGTTGCGGCCAGCGTGAGTAGCAGTGCCTGCATTAACCATTGCCACTGCCATGTACCGGGAAGCAGTGTTGCACCATAAAGTTGCTCAAGTGTTATCGCGACGGTTGGATGCAGCCAATGGCTGAGTTGGATGCCGAGAATGAAACCAAGCGACGCGCCTAGTGTGACTAAAAGAGTCAGCTCGACTAACAGAGCTGAAAACACGATGCTTGGCGCAATGCCGGCTTGTTGAATTTGCACCAATAGCCGATTACGCTTCAGTAAACTGTACTTCACACCATTGTAAGCGATGAATAGGCCAACCAAAAACGCCAACAGACTCATGGCGGTGAGATTGAGGTGAAAGCTATCGGTAATTGAACCCAGATCCGTACTTTGGTTGTTGGAAATCCATCGTCCTTGCTCGCCAATAAGGCTTTGCCATTTATCCTGAGGATTGCTCTTAGTGTCGCTCTTAGTGTCAAAAATAGCGATGTAGCTCAGTTGCCCTTGCTTGTTAAGCAGTTGCTGAGCGAACCCAATATCCATCAACATTCGGCTACCTAGCTGCCATTCATCTGGTAGCACTACCACTTGAGTGAGCACTTCATCCAAAGTGAGTGTGTCTACTCCTCCCAAGTTCTGGTGTTGCGACTGGCTCATCATCACAATGGGTTCACCCGCTAAGAGTTGCGGCAAAGGTAAGGCATTGTCGAACAGGGAAATGTTTGGTTCTTTGGTTTGAGTGTTGCTTTGTTCGTCGACGCGAGCGTGACGAGATCTTGAAGTGAGGGCGGCGATCAACTCACTGCCTTGAACTGACCAACGTCGACCTTGCTCGTCTCTTACTCGCCCTTCTATAACAGGTAGCGCTGCGCTTAATCCACTTTGTCTTAAGCTGAAGTAGAGCGATTCCGGCAAATAGTTTTGCCCTGCTAGTGGAATGATAAGGTTCTGCGCTTGAGCGCTAAGTTGCTCGGTCGATTCTGCATAACTGCGCTTGGCATTGAGGTTGATGGCTTGCACTGCGACAAACAAGGTGACCGCTAACACAATGCCGATCAGAATCGCTGCGGCTTGCAATGGTGATTGACGATAGTGCGCCGCGAATAGATTCAGAGTCAGTTTGGTATGGGTGAGCTGGTTCTGAGCGAAGCCAGTTTGCTTCATTGGATTACTCACAACGCTGCTGCTCTTGGGGTTAGATCGGCGTTCCTTAAACAACCATCATCTAACACCAATTTTGTCTGCATAAAGCTGGCGCATTCTGGGCTGTGCGTAACCAAAAGCACCGCAGTGTTGCCTTGAGTGGTGATTTCACTCAGCAGCTTCATAACCTCTAACCCTGCTTTGTGGTCGAGGTTGCCTGTGGGTTCGTCGGCAAGCAATAGTTTGGGTTTATGGGCTAGCGCGCGCGCTATTGCGACTCGTTGTTGCTGACCGCCAGAGAGTGCGGATACATGTCTTTCGAGTAACTCGTTGATACCCAATGCATCAACTAAATAATCGCACCAGTCGCTCCATTTTTGTTGATTCAAATGGAGCGGGAAGGCGATGTTTTGTTTTACGTTGAGTGGGGTTAGTAAGTTGAACTGTTGAAAGATCACGCCTAGCTTTTGATGGCGGAATCGGCTCCACTGTGGATCTCTCCAATCTGATGTGTTCTCGTTATCGAGCCACAACTCGCCACCAGTTAGAGGTTCAAAGCCCGCGATTAGGTTGAGTAAAGTACTCTTTCCACTGCCACTCGCCCCTGTTAAAGCCACGCTTGCGCTTGTCGCCAAAGCGAAGTCGACATTTTCCAGCACGTGATGGGTATCGTTGCCATCAACAAAGCTTTTGCTGGCATGTGTAAGTGGCTTTGTTGCGTAATTCAA
>NZ_JBFRLK010000107.1:0-914 GCF_041469805.1 Vibrio sp. 10N.286.48.C11
GTTGAACTTTCCGTTCAAACACGAAGAATCAAGTGTCGTGACTGCGGCATAAAAACAGAGTCTCTATCTTGGCTAGAGCCTTATGCTCGCATCACGAAGCGCTTAAAAAGTTATATAGAACAACTGCTGCCTCTTCTTCCCATTAAGCATATCTCCCAGTTAACAAGCGTACATTGGCACACCATTAAAGAGATAGATAAACGCCGACTTCGCCAAGTGGTACCGTCAGTGAAATGGGAGGGGCTAAGGCAACTCGTCATGGATGAGTTCGCTATCTTTAAAGGACATCGGTATGCCACGGTCATCGCTGACGCTAAGACTCACCAAGTTATTTGGATAGGGTTAGGCCGTAGCCGCAAGGACATACGACCGTTCTTCGAGCTGTTAGGCAAGCATGGCAATAATATCGAAGCGGTCGCGATGGACATGAATACGGCTTTTGACCTTGAAGTTCAAGCGCATTGCCCGAACGCAAAAATCGTTTACGACTTATTCCATGTTGTCGCTAAGTTCGGTCGTGAGGTAATGGATAGAGTCAGAGTCGACCAAGCCAACAAACTCAAGCAAGATAAAAAAGCGAGGCAATGGGTCAAGCGCTCACGCTGGGTGTTGTTGAAAAATAGAGGCAACTTAAATCCACGGCAAGACAGCTATCTTACAGAAATATTGAATATCAATAAGGACTTAATGACCACTTATATACTCGGGGCACAACTCAAAGAGCTTTGGTATTGTGAATCAGAAGCACATGCTAAAGGGCTCTGGGAGGCGTGGTGGGCACAAGTACAAGAGAGTGGAATTAAGCCATTGAAAGAGTTCGCACGAAAACTGAGTCCTTATCTTCACGGTATTATCGCATCGGCAAGTTATCCGCTAAACACCTGCACCCTAGAAGGGATAAACAACAAGATAAA
>NZ_JBFRLK010000108.1:0-7539 GCF_041469805.1 Vibrio sp. 10N.286.48.C11
AATTTTCCGGATTGGTATAAGTACATTGTCTCACCTCATTGTCATGAAAGTGATTTGCAGTACTTTAGATACGAAAAAGCCCTTGAAAATCAAGGGCTTAATGCGTAAAGAATAGTGGTGGAGGGATAGGGATTTGAAAACTAGATAGCCCCACCATCTTTTATAATAAAATCAATGAATTACAAATGATTTTCTGCTTGAAAATTTGTAATATTTAGACAAATGTTACACTCTTTAGGTACACCTGTATAGCCGTAGGAGACGAAAAAAAACCGTTCAAGGTGAACGGTTTGTATTGAGTATTTTGATTTTAAAATAGATTATTCATCTGGGTGAGTACCTGAGCACCCTCTGCTGTTTTCCTATATAGTGCGTAACGAGTTTTCACCATTGTTGTTGAACTATGGCCTAACATTGACGCAATATTCTCAAATGAAATGTTTCCATCAGCACAAACTGTTGCGAAAGAATGTCGACAAGGCTGTACACCTCTATAGCAAACGCGGTTTTTTAAAGCGGCTTTACTACGATTATATAAACTTTTGGGATTAACAAATGCTTGGTTAGTCATCGGATCTCGAACAAGCGGCAGCTCTGATGAGCTGGATGACACAGCCTGTTCGAAGCCAATGTTGTTTCGGTTTGAAATTTTTTTGATAGCCTCAACACTTGATGTATTAAGTACAATCACTCGATTTGAGCTTCGGTTTTTTGTGCTCCTTGCGGTGGTTATTGCTAGTGCCTTGTTAATTACAAGTTCAAATGTGTCAGGCGTATCTCCTTTACGCAAGTCATTTAACGTCAGCGCAACTAACTCTGATGGGCGCAGCCCCGTACAGATCGCTAGCAAAAGAATCAATGCCATGTAGCTGGTTAACAAATCACTATCGTCATTGGCAATACGTTTAATTACAGCAATCTCATCATTCGTATACGGCTTTGCAACAACCTCTTCATCACGACCTAAAACCTCAAGCGCTTCAGCGCATGGATTAGATCTGAGTAGTCCTTGTTTGTAGATATATGAAAAAATACGCTTTAAGTATGATGCGTAGTTGTTCCGAGTTTTTTTAGCGTAACCAACGTCACCGTTTGGCTTAGTTGCGCTAAGCATCGTCACATTAACAAACTCTTCAAGATCATGAGTCGTCATGCTTGCTACTTTTTGGTCACCGATGAATTTATCAATAGTATTTGCATAGCTGCAATAGCCAAGATACGTAGATTCCGCAATGTGTGGCTTGATATGCTCTAAAAATTTTTTGTTCAGTTTATTGATTGTGATTGAGGTTGGACGCTTCATTTTCCACTTCTTATTTGCGTTAAGTTGAGAAAATTATTGCGTTCCAAAAGGTTTGGTTCAATACATCTCACGCCCAAATGGACAATTAAAAATCCATAATTATTAATAGGTTAGTGCGAAAACAACCTAAGTGCCTAAAATGCTTCAAATCTTGTGGCAAAATTTTTTTTGCACTAAACGATGAAAAATCACTAGATAATACCCGTGTAGAACAGAGTCAATACAGAAACGATAAACAATGATATTGGTCAGGTGTGCCGCATACGTAATCATTGAAGGAGTGGTTTGTGTGATATTGCACCTATCCCTCCAAAATCCGCGACGAAGTCGCTGCTGTTGGCTTTAGATCGCTTGTCGATCACCCCGTCACTTGTTTCATGTGACTTAGTAGTAGGTAGTAATCTAGATCTTAAAAGAAAAGATACTAAGGGTCTCCGCAGGTCATTAGCACCAAGTGCTGCAGCGATTCTTTGGTACAGCTCGTGGGGAATATTGCTTGTTATGGGACAACGAAAAGGGTTGTGATGACAATGAGTGGGGCTTTCAGTTACAAAATTAAGGGAAAATTTTTGAGTTGCTATTGAAGGTGGCATTTTGATTCATTAACCTTCAACAAAAATCATGAATCAAACAAAAACTGAAGCTTTACCACAAATCAATCTAAATGATCTAACCCCACCATGTCCTTATAGTGGTGGCATACTAAAGCTCAAAAATGAGTGGGTATTTGCCGACTATGACATGTCGATTCAAGAAATACGCTTGATCTACTATGTTATTAATCGGTTCGATGTGTCGGAATATTTTGCTAAAGACGGAAATTTTATGTCTTCGGCGGAGTGCGATGCGATCCACAAATATGGAAGCGTTGAAAATCGCTCTATATTGCTTCCTCTTAAAGACATGCACAACGCCATATCTTGTAATAGCAAGAGCAAGTCGTACAGCCCGATAGTTAATGCCGCTTATTCACTGGTTAACAAACAAATCAAGTTAAACAATCAGGATAAGTCCTCTGAGGTGATAGATGTGCTGAAGTCAGCATCAATCGTGAAATGCCCAGATACCAAGTTAAAATGCCTGTTACTCACTTTCTCGATAGAATTCATGCCGTTTATCATCGGGGTGAGAGGATACAAGAAAGTAGACATAAATCATGCCTTTAAATTTGAATCACCAATAGCAGTGCGCTATTACCACTGGATGCTTCACTGCCTCAAAGGCAAGCAAAAAAATAGTTTTCCTATCGACATTAATACATTGAGAAATCGGCTTGCACTTGAAGGCGGTATCAAGGAAAAGCACTTTTATAAACGAATGATCGAAAAGCCTCTTAAAGAAGTGATGAAGTTGACAGACCTGAAGGTTACCGTTGAAACAATCGTCAATAAACAAAAAAGAGGTCA
Source organism: Vibrio sp. 10N.286.48.C11 (assembly GCF_041469805.1). Lineage (NCBI taxonomy): Bacteria > Pseudomonadati > Pseudomonadota > Gammaproteobacteria > Vibrionales > Vibrionaceae > Vibrio > Vibrio sp. 10N.286.48.C11. Next base: position 2,710 of record NZ_JBFRLK010000108.1, read on the forward strand.
TCCTCTCCAACGGGTTATTTTTAAGGTGGAGAAGCAATCGGTGAAGTTATCCGCCACCTAAAAAATTTCATATACTTCAAGTAAATGAATTTTTTTGATCTGAAAATATCTACCATTAACCGAGTTCTTGTACAGCTCATAGATGATGACAAACTCAGGCTGAAGTTGTTTAGTACCATCCATGAGCTGAATAAATTGCTTGAAGATTGTGACCGAAAATCTATAGCAATACGCAAAGCGGTCATTCGAGAAATGTTGGAAGATAGACTTCAAACAGATCGAGAGTTACGTTTGATCGTGTTGAGGCTACGCACCGAAGCTCGCAAAGAATTTTTGAATGCAATGAAGAGAGAGCAAGATTCTCTGTGGATCTACTACTTGCTAATGATTAAGGCAGATCTATTGACACCTAAATACAAGAAGAGCTTCTAATTTTTCTGAGAAGTGTCGCGCGCCCAGTTTCGTATGAGCCTAGGCTTACACTCATTTGGGCGTGAGTTGTGTTGATTAGTTTAGTCTGGTGAAAAATAATGAACGGAATACAACTTCACGGCTTTGAGGAATGCTTAAAATGAGTAATGTTAAAAAAGAATTATATATTGAAGATCTTAAATTTGAAGCTGCGCTATGGGCTATAAATAAACACAATAAATACAAGGTTAAAGGTGAGCCAGATTCGGCTCTGGAAATCTACTACAGCTTTGGGGATTACTTGGATGGTGAGAGCCTAGACACAGTAGTCGTAAACCTCAAAGATCGTATCGATTTTTTAAACAACATGTTTAATGATGCTAGAGCCATTAAATTTGCCGAAGACCATTTAGTAATTAACGATATCTAAAGTGGTCGCTTTCTTGGGTGAAACCCCGAGCACAATCGCAGATTGTATAGTGAGTACACAATCTTCGATTGTCGGGGGATTGTGTATACATGTGGAGAATGTGTATTCTTTTATTAAAAAGAGTATATGGCAACGACAATATTACGGTTTGAAAAGATCAAAAATATGGCGAACATCCGCCAATGTGGAGCGCATCAGTTCCGCCATCACCTAGACACCCCAAATGCTGACTCAGCGAAAAAATCGAGAAACCACACCTTCTTCGGCAGCGGTAATCTAAGCAAAGACGTCCAGTCTCGATTGGAACGACTCACGAAACCACCACGTAAAAATGCAGTGTTAGCGATGGACGCTCTTGTGACTCTTTCGCCTGAACTTCTGAAAGACAATAAGAACCTTAATATATGGGCAAATCGAACCAGAGACTGGCTCAAAGAGCGGTTTGGTGACAACGTGGTGAGTGCGGTGGTGCACCTTGATGAGTTGAGTCCCCATATGCATTTTACTGTTGTCCCTATCGATGAAAAGCCTGATGGTAGAATAGTTTTAAATGCGCGAGACCTGTTTAACAAATGGCAGTTAGCAGACATGCAGCGCAGTTATAATGAAGCCATGCGTAAGTACATTCCAGATATCATTCCACCCCGACATGGCTGTAAGGCAAGTCATACCACTATTAAAGCTTTTTATGCCGAAATAGAAGAAATCAGAGAAAATTTGCGTCAGCATTCTCAAGTTATCGCCACCGATGTGAAGGCGAACTTAGTGGACGTAACTAAGCTGCATTTTATAAGCCTTATAGAACGTTGTGTCCAAGAAGTAGAGGGTAAGTTGGGGTGTCAGTTGGAGGAACCCACTAGAGCACAGCTAATCTATGACTATCAACTGACTGTAGAGAAAGAACTCTCCAACATGCTTAATTCAGAGGTTATTTTTGAGTTATTAGATAAGAACATACAGGTATCAGCTAAGAAAACACATCCCAAGCTAAGATGACAAAGTATGAATGGTTTTAGAAGGGTGACTATTGTTACTTTTCGACCACTCCTAAATTTCATGTAGTTATCGATTAGTATGGTCAAGTCTTTTAATAATGCGCCGCCCATAATGTGCCTCTAGGTATTCAGGTAGAAAAAAGGATGCCAGTTGGCATCCTTTGAATTGTTTAAGGTTACTTTCTAGGTGGTAATGCCTTGATAGCAGCTTCAAGATCTTCAGTCTTGGTTCCAATCGGGATGTTATAGTGTGCATACAGCACATCATCTGCATGATCGCTCCAAACACCATCCCATCCAAAGCCTCGGAAGTGCTGGGAATCATGAAAAGTAAGACCATCTGGTTGCTCGAATGAGTCTCCAAACCAAACCCATCCAAGAGCGTGAGCGATCTCGTGTACAACCAGTAACTTAGGTGCCTGACATTTGTCATTTTCATCAGGGAGGCGAATCCATCCGAAACCTTCATCGGTTGTAAATTCGTTGTTGCCATTAACCAAGTGGTAGCCTGAATTACCTTGCGGGGTAGCTGCCCAGTTGCCACAGTTTCTGCCTTCGCCTTTATCTACCACCAAGCCTGTGCCAATAACAATACCACCTCTTACGCCATGCGTATTTTCCGCATCGGAGTAGCGGTTGTCATGGTTTGTAGGCCATGGAAAACTCTCTTCAGGTATCGAGACTTTCGTCATGTATTTACCTTCTGTATCTACATCTTTGAACATTGGACGACCAACCACATCTTCTATGTGCGCAATGGCTTCAAATATTGCATCTGGTATGGGTTTATCTACCCCGTCAGGGTCGTTGAAGAAGATTTGGATCAAGTCATCACCTTCAGCTTTGTAGCGCGATAATACACCTTGAGTTGGTGGATCACTTGGGTCAAGTGCGCATAGAGCTACATTGGTAGTGATTCCGTTCTCTTCATCATTCTCATCTAAGGGGTAACAAAAATGGCGATCACCGTCATGGCCATTCCTTGTGTCGTAGTCATCAAGGTCTAGAGGGTAATTGTAGTCGTGAATGACACGAAGTTCAGTAAAGTGGTTGTTGTTCAGTGCTGTCAAGATTTCAAGCACTGACTCTTTTGGTGGTTTGTCATCACTGCTATCATCTTTACAGCCGATTAGGGCTGTCGCTGTGAGCGCTATCAGCGCACAATGTTTTAACTTCATACTCATTCTCTTTGGATAATTAATTTGGGTGTTTCTTAACTACACTGACAGCACCTAATAGTTTGATATTAACCATTGGGTTATAAAGCGAATGCATATTAATTTATTGTCACATCATGATACAAAGCAAAACATGTAACCATTTGTTTATAAGAGAATTATCATAAAATGCGCGAATGAAACTTAGTCAATTAAGATTATTTTGTGATGCTAAATTTTATTCTGATTTGGAGGGAAGTGTTCGCAACCATCGGCATACGCGGAGCTTTTCAATATTTTCTGAGAGCACAGAAAGTTGGATGCTCTTACCGTATCGACCATAGGTCAATGTCTGTTTACTGTGGCCTACAAGCTCGCTAGTGATGTACTCTTCTACGCTCGCTTGTTGAAGCTCGTCAATAAAAGTATGCCTTAAGCTATGCAATGTAGGTCGTGTTTTTTCGATGAAGCCACACTGGTTAAGCACTTTGCTAAATCGCAGAGCGAATGACTTTGACCAATCTTTATCAATACCGATTGGCTTGAAGCCAAACAGGTTTACTTGTTGGTGCTCTACACGGTTATTAACGTAGTCAATAAAGCCTAGTTCGATCAAGCATGAATGCAGCGGTACAATGCGACTCGCATAGTGAGATTTTAAATGTCGATCATCACCTTTATCGTTGATATCAATGCACCAAATCCCCTCTTTTTGATATACGTCGTTTGTCTTTAATTGACATATTTCACCTGATCTTGCCCCAGTGTAAAGAAGCAAAAAAGGAAGCCAAAAGTTTTCTTTCATGACTTGTGTGTCAGTGTCTAAATCTGGAACTCTAGTAAAGTTTTGATGTTTAAAGAGCGTATCAAGTTGCGTATTGCTCCAGCGATTTCGCTGAGAAGACGGTTTGGCTTTGGCGCTAGCAGGAATCTTGATCATTAACGAAGCAAGGGGATTGGTGGCTATTACTTGCTTTCTTCTTAACCATTCACAGAATTGTTTTGTTGCAGAAAGGTACTCTTTCTTAGTTTTGTAGCTATTTTTCATATTTAGCAACGTATCCTCATAACGTAAGGAATCATTGTAAGTGAGTTGCTTTAAAGGCTTGTCTAACAGTTTGATGAAGTGGCTAATTCTGGTTTTCAACAATGATATCGAACTATAACGTATTTCGCTTTTCTCTTTAAATTCAAGAAAGTCATTTAAATAGGTTGTATTGGCCTTTTCTGGGAGTTGCTTAGGCTTATGGGGTACTACACCCTTAAGCGTATCTCGTGAAGCAGTAGAGGTGCTATTAAAACTTCTATTCTGTAGATGTTTAACTCTACTACGGAGTGCTTGTATAGATTCAGGGGAGTATGGGGAGCTTGATTGTGTCTTGATCCAAGGCCTCACGATGTGCAACACCATGACTGAACGGTCTATTGCTTCAGAACGATTTTTAGTGTGGAGCGAGAATCGGATTTCGCTTGGATAGCCCAAAGCTTTAAGTCGGGCAGGTAAGCTAATTCTGGTGTAGTAATTGGAGTTGCGGTTCTTTGTTAGATACATGATCGTGACACCTGTTAGGATCATGCAAAAAATCGTAGACAAGAAAAAAGCCCAAGTCTTTGTAAATCAATGACTTGGGCTTTATAAAAGTGGTGGAGGGATAGGGATTTGAACCCTAGAACCGCTATTAACGGTTGCCGGTTTTCAAGACCGGTGCTTTCGACCACTCAGCCATCCCTCCAACAAATTGTCATCAACAGATTAGTACACTGTTGAGGTTGTTATTTGCTAATGCAAGTAACGATACCTTTTGTCTTCACCTTTCAAAAAAGTGAAAATAAATTT
>NZ_JBFRLK010000109.1:0-579 GCF_041469805.1 Vibrio sp. 10N.286.48.C11
CTCGCACACTTTAAAGACGGCCTCTCTCGTACACAAATTGCAAAATCTCTCAAAGTCAGTCGAACCAGTGTCAATAAATGGGTTCGGATTTTTTTTGAAGAAGGCCTAGAAGGACTTCAAGAAAAACCTCGGACTGGTAGGCCTGCATACCTCACCGATGAGCAGCGGGCTCAACTCAGTGCCTTCATAAAAAAAGAAGCTGAATCACCTTCTGGTGGCCGCCTTGTTGGAAGCGATATACATGACTACATCGTTAAACACTTTGACAAGCACTACCACCCTAATTCCATCTATTATCTCCTCGACCACATGGGTTTTTCTTGGATAACTTCTCGTTCCAAACACCCTAAACAATCACAGCAAATACAGGACGATTTTAAAAAAATTCCAAATCGAAACGATCCTTAAGATCCCCGGCCATATTGGGCTAGAGAGTGTTGATGTCTGGTTTCAAGACGAAGCTAGGTTTGGTCAGCAGAACACAACAACACGTCTTTGGGCTACTCGTGGAACGAGACCTCGCGTAGTAAAACAGCAGCAATTTGAATACGCTTATTTGTTTGGCTCAGTGTGCCCATC
>NZ_JBFRLK010000110.1:0-19777 GCF_041469805.1 Vibrio sp. 10N.286.48.C11
AACCTGTACTAATTGCCCGTGAGGCTTAACCATACAACACCCAAGGGGTTTTGTGGACTCAAAGAAATACCAAACGCTTGAATGAGTTTGAAGAGACTTTTAAATCAGTTTTCCAGATTATTTTGCCTTCAGTTTTTAAAAAAAGCTGAAAGTAAAAGCAAAATTTGCTTGGCGACCATAGCATTGTGGACCCACCTGATTCCATGCCGAACTCAGAAGTGAAACACAATAGCGCCGATGGTAGTGTGGGGCTTCCCCATGTGAGAGTAGGACATCGCCAGGCTTTAAATATCGTTACCTGTGTATACATGTAACAACATCTACAGTGTACTAATCTGTTGATGACAATTTTTTGGAGGGATGGCTGAGTGGTCGAAAGCACCGGTCTTGAAAACCGGCAACCGTTAATAGCGGTTCTAGGGTTCAAATCCCTATCCCTCCACCACCATTAGAAAGCCCGCTGAGAAATCAGCGGGCTTTTTTCTTATCTGCGATATACATAAATAAAAGGGGAAGGGCACTGACGTGCTCTTCCCTTTTTTGTATTTAAAACAATGACGACTAGTCCGCTAAATATTTCCCTTCTGCAACTTGCCAGAACGCTCGAATTAGAGGGTTATCTAGCTGTGCTCGCTTACAACATACGCCTAACTCAAATAGCTTGATAGGTTCTATCTTTAAGCGGCTAACTTTATCTCTTACTGGACTGTTGTTTATGACCACATCAGGTGCGATGCCAACTCCACATCCTAGTGCCACCATACTTACAATCGCCTCATGGCCAGAAACTTGCGCGTATATGTTGGGTTTTATCTTCATCTTTTTAAACCATGCATTGGCTCGTTCACGCGCTGTTCCTGCTTCTGGGATGATAAAGGGCACTTCATTCCAGTTTGGCTTATCGGATTGCAGTTGTTGGCTAAAGCTACTCACACCAGATGGAATGATGACTGACAGTGGAATATCGCTGATGGTTTCGAATTCTAACCTTGAAGGAAGGATGTCTGGCTTTGCTGAAATCGCGATATCCGCTTCATCGTTTAAGATCTTGTCGATGGATTGAGCTGGATCACCAGTAGAGAGCTTAAATTCAATATACGGATGAATAGCCCTAAATTCGGTTATGAGTTCAGGTAGGTGACTGTAGCTAGCCGTTACTGAACAAAATATACGGATCTCACCTTTAAGTTCTTGCTCTCCGCCCTTCAGGTGAAGGTTATATTGCTGCCACTCTCCCACGATGCTCAATGCTACAGGCAATAGGTGTTTTCCTGCTGGGGTAAGATCAACACTGCGGTTGTCTCTGATTAGCAGTTCTTGTCCTGTTTCCTCTTCAAGCTTTTGTATCTGACGGCTCAGCGCTGAAGGACTGACGTGCATAGCAGCAGCGGTTTTGCTGAAACTCTTGCTGTCGCATAAATGTATAAATAATTGTAGAGATTTTATGTTCATGTTCTGCGATCGTTTCCATGTTGCATTTATTGCAATAACTAATTGTGAATATATCACTTTCAGCAACGGAGTGTCTGTTTTAGTATGAAGTCATTCGATAGAGAGATATCGACCTTACGGACTTATTTTTAAAGGAGTGCCCTAGAATGGCTAACTATTTCAATACATTAAACCTTCGTGAACAACTAGACCAATTAGGTCGTTGCCGCTTTATGGATCGTGAAGAATTCGCGACAGAAGCTGAATACCTTGAAGGTAAGAAAATCGTAATTGTTGGTTGTGGTGCTCAAGGCCTAAACCAAGGTCTAAATATGCGTGATTCTGGTCTAGACGTATCTTACGCTCTACGCCAAGCGGCAATTGATGAAAAGCGTCAATCATTCAAAAATGCTGATGAAAACGGCTTTGTTGTGGGTAGCTACGAAACGCTAATCCCTCAAGCAGACCTAGTAATCAACCTTACTCCTGATAAGCAACACACAAACGTTGTTGAAACAGTAATGCCTCTAATGAAGCAAGGCGCTGCTCTTGGTTACTCTCACGGTTTCAACGTTGTGGAAGAAGGCATGCAATTACGTGCTGACCTTACTGTAGTAATGGTTGCACCTAAGTGTCCAGGCTCTGAAGTTCGCGAAGAGTACAAACGTGGCTTCGGTGTACCAACACTTATCGCTGTTCACCCAGAAAACGACCCTAAAGGCGAAGGTTGGGATATCGCTAAAGCTTGGGCTGCAGGTACTGGTGGCCACCGTGCAGGTTGCCTAGAGTCTTCTTTCGTAGCAGAAGTTAAATCTGACCTGATGGGTGAGCAAACTATCCTTTGTGGCATGCTACAAGCGGGTTCTATCGTATCTTACGAGAAGATGATTGCTGATGGCATCGAACCTGGCTACGCAGGCAAGCTTCTACAATACGGTTGGGAAACGATTACTGAAGCACTTAAGTTTGGTGGCGTAACTCACATGATGGATCGCCTATCTAACCCGGCTAAAGTTAAAGCGTTTGAGCTTTCTGAAGAGCTTAAAGACCTAATGCGTCCGCTTTACAACAAGCACATGGATGACATCATCTCTGGTCACTTCTCTAGCACAATGATGGCTGACTGGGCGAACGATGACGTGAACCTACTAGGCTGGCGTGAAGAGACAGGCGAAACTGCATTCGAAAACTACCCAGCTTCTGACGTAGAAATCTCAGAGCAAGAGTACTTCGACAACGGTATCCTAATGGTTGCTATGGTTCGTGCCGGTGTTGAGCTAGCATTCGAAGCTATGACGGCATCAGGCATCATTGATGAGTCTGCTTACTACGAATCTCTACATGAGCTTCCACTAATCGCAAACACAGTTGCTCGTAAGCGTCTTTACGAAATGAACGTTGTAATCTCAGATACTGCTGAGTACGGTAACTACCTATTCGCTAACGTAGCAACACCGTTACTACGTGAGAAGTTCATGCCTTCAGTAGCAACTGACGTAATCGGCCGCGGTCTAGGTGAAACATCTAACCAAGTTGATAACGCTAAGCTAATTGAAGTAAACGAAGCTATCCGTAACCACCCTGTAGAGTACATTGGTGAAGAGCTACGTAGCTACATGAGCGACATGAAGCGCATCGCTGTAGGCGGTTAATTAGTCGCTTAGATACTGATAAATTTGCAGAAAAAGCGAAGCAGTATCACTAACTCCTTACAGGTTGGAGTTATAAATAAGCAACACAACATCTAATGAAAAGGCTTGGTCGCCGTTGACCAAGCCTTTTTGCTTTTAGTAACAAAGTCTTAAAAATCAATCAAATGAACATTGTTTGATCAGTCTTTGTCGACTTTCAGTTCTTGATTGATCTTCAGAAATACAAAAGGGTTGGTGCTTTCACACCAACCCTTTCAGTTTTCTTGCTTTACGCTTACTTGTCGGCAATCTTTGCTTCTAAGTCCGTTAGCTTTTGTTCCATTTCAGTCAGCTTTTGGCGAGTGCGCAGTAGTACTTGTGTTTGAACATCAAATTCTTCACGGCTTACAACGTCTAGCTTGTTCAGTTGGCCTTGGATAACCTGACGAACTTTTTGATCTACGTCTGAACCAAGCTCTTTTACTGGTTGAGGCATAGAATCGTGGATCTGCTTAGCAATTTGCTCTAGTTTTTTTGGATCAAACATATCAATTAAAACTCCTGAATATTTATCACTATTCTATTTAATCACATCAAAGATGTCGCCTATGGCGTACAAAAAAAGGCCACCGAAGTAGCCTTTTTATTGTTAATACGACAGGGAAATTACTTATTGTTAGCTAATTCTCTGTGCGCCGCTTTTGCTTCATCAACACGGGCCAGCTTCTCGAGATCTTTATCTTCGAGGAAAACTGGAATTGGTTTATGTTTTTCGGCTAAGTAGCTATAAATCACCGGCAGAACAAACAGCGTAAACAGCGTACCAATCGCCAGACCAGCAACGATAACAATACCGATACTAAAGCGCTGAGCTGCACCTGCACCCGTGGCGTACATCAATGGGATCAGGCCTGCAATCATCGCCGCTGTTGTCATTAGGATTGGACGTAGACGTACCCTTGCCGCCTCCATAACCGCCTCTTTGCGTGATAATTTATTATGCAGCTGCTCTTCTTTTGCTACCTCACAGATCAAGATACCGTGCTTGGTAATCAGACCAACCAAGGTAATCAGCCCCACTTGCGAGTAGATGTTCATCGTCGCTGCGCCCCAAGCGAGCGCAATCAATGCACCACATATTGCGAGTGGCACCGACACCATGATAACCAATGGATCTTTTAACGACTCAAATTGAATCGCCAGAACCAAGAAGATGATCGCCAGTGCTAAACCGAACGTCACATACAGTGCGCTGCCTTCTGTTACAAACTGACGCGACTCACCCATGTAGTCATGGTTATAGCCTGCAGGTAATTTGGTTTGGGCAATGTTTTCAAACCAGTTTACCGCATCACCCATCGCCGCGCCCGGCATAGGAACCGCACCGACCGTCGCTGAGTTCAACTGGTTGAAGTGAGGAAGAGAGCGAGGCTCTGCCACCACATCAATTGTTACCAAGCTACCGAGAGGAACAGCATCACCATTGCTGGCTCGAACGTAGTAATGATTCATTGACTCTGGGTTTAAGCGGAACTTACGCTCAACCTGAGGGATCACTTCATAAGAACGACCGTTGAGGTCAATACGGTTAACGTAACCATCCGACATCATGGTGCTTAGGGTGACACCGATATCTTGCATCGTTACCCCATAAGCGCCCGCCATATCTTTATCAATTTGAATCTTCATCGTTGCTGAATCGTAGTTCAAATCAAGGTCAGAGTAGACAAAGAGAGGGCTATCTTTCACATCCGTTAAAATATCGGTTGCGATAGCGAATAAGCTCTCAAAGCTGCTTGGTGTGGTAATCACAAACTGGAGTGGTAGACCAGAACCGGCACCCGGCAACTCTGGCATTTGGAACGCGGTTACTGCCATGCCTGGGATATCTTGTAGCAATCCACTGATACGGTTCGTTACCTCAGATTGGCTAGCCGTGCGCTCACTCCATGGCACCATTGAGGCAATACCAAATGCTTGGTTTGAGTTTGGTACACCAGTGAAGGATTGAGCGTATTGGATTTCAGGCTGGGTCACCAAGATACCGCTCACGTCATCCATCGTGTTACTTAGGTAGTCTAGGTTAGCCGTTGATTGACCAGTACCAATCATCATCACCACCCCTTTATCTTCTGCAGGGGCAAGTTCACTTGGGATGAATTTAAACAGCATCGGCAAGCTTAAAAATACAATGACCGCAAAGCCAATGATAACCGGACGATGATCCATGATCGCATGCAGCATCTTAGAGTAACGGCCTGTCATACGATCAAGTACGCTGTGTACCTTCAGTTCAAACTTACTCGGCTGTGCATTTTCTTTTAGCAGCTTTGAACACATCATTGGAGACAGTGTTAAAGCGATGATTCCAGAAACAAATACCGCGCCAGCGAGGGTTAATGCGAACTCTTTAAACAGCGAGCCTGTGATACCACCCATCATTGCGATAGGGGCATAAACCGCGCCCAATGTCAGTGTCATTGCAATAACCGGTACTGCAATTTCACGGGTACCAATGATGGCAGCCCTGAAAGGAGATTCCCCCAATTTGACGTGTCGATCGACGTTTTCCAGTACTACGATTGCATCATCAACCACTAGACCGATTGCTAATACCATCGCCAGTAGCGTCATTAAGTTCCATGAGAAACCCATGACTTGCATCACCATCGCAACACCAACCAGCGATAAAGGGATGGTTACGATAGGAATGATAACCGCACGCAATGAGCCTAAGAATAGCGTGATAACCACTAATACAATCAGCGCGGCTTCAACAATCGTGTGTATAACCTCTTGAATGGATTCATTAATCGCAATGGTTGAGTCATACATGATATTCATGCTGATATTGCTTGGTAGGTTTCGCTCCAACTCAGGATACAGCTGCATAACATCAGCAGCAATGTTGATCGGGTTAGCACTTGGCGCTGCATTGATGGCGGTTACAACCGTTTGTTTGCCATTAGCACTTGCGCGAACCACATCGTGGCTTTTTTCTAGTGAAACCTTAGCAATATCACCTAAGCGAACAATAGAACCGCCATTTTGACTGGTTTTGACCACCAACCTTTCTAATTCATCGGTATTGGTTACTTGGGTATTGGCACTGCCGTTGTACAGCATAAACTCACCAATTGCTTGGCCAGTTGCTGATTGGTAGTTGTTTGCATTAAGCACCGTCATCACGTCAGTGGCTGTCAGGTTTAATGCTGCCATTTTGGAAGGATCAAGCCATACACGTAATGCGTATTTGATCCCGCCGTACAAGTCGACCTTTGATACGCCATTAACGGTAAACAGTTGTGGGTTAACCACTCGCTCAAGGTAGTCGGTAATTTGGCTTGCAGAGAGTTCATCACTCGTAAAACCAATGTAGAGTACCGCCGTTGTTGAACCGGTAGACATAGTTACGGTTGGATCTTCGGCTTCTTTAGGAAGCTGAGAACGTACCGAGTTAGTCTTGGCCAGTATGTCAGACAGCGCGGCATTCGGGTCGGTATTGAGCTTCATATTGACCGTAATAGTCGAGCTACCGAGTACGGACTGCGACGTCATATAATCAATATTATCGGCTTGAGCGATCGCTTGTTCTAATGGCTGAGTTATAAAGCCTTGGATCAGATCGGCACTGGCACCGTAATAGCTCGTCGTGACCGTCACGATCGTATTTGTCATGTCTGGGTATTCACGAACCTGCATTTTGAAGATTGCTTGGAAGCCAAGCAATGCGATCAAAAAGCTGATTGAAATAGCCAGAACTGGACGTTTAATAAAAACATCAGTAAAGCGCATGATTCCTCCAATTACAGCATTGGTGTTTCAGCTGGCGGCGTCGTTGCATCACTTTCTACAACTCGAACTTTAGCATTGTTACTTAAACGAACTTGACCCGTTGTCACGACAACATCGCCAGGCTCTACGCCTTCCAGTATGTGAGCAATACTTTCTGTACGTTCACCTACTTTCACCACTTGTTGTTTCACACGCTGCACACCATCTTCTTCACGTAAAATATAAACATTGTCACCGTAAAGTGTGAAAGTGATGGCCGTCTGAGGCAGTGTCACTTGGTTTGCTAGTTTAGGTAGAATGATGTTAGCGCGCGCAAACATACCGCTACGTAACTTACCATCGTTGTTTGGGATATCGGCTTGTACTTGGATAAGACCACTTTGGATGCTAACCGCAGGCTCAATGGCACTAATAGAACCTTTAAACGGTTTTTCTGGGTATGCATCAACGAAGATGTCGATCGCCTGACCAACCTCAATACGAGAGATGTCATTTTGAGAAATAGTGAAGCGTAGGCGCATAACACTGGTGTCTTCTAGGCGAACGATGTCAGTGCCAGATTGTAGGTATTGGCCTAGATACACATTACGAATACCGACAGTGCCGTCAAACGGAGCGCGGATCTCGCGACGGGCAATCGATGCTTTAAGGCTTTCAATATCAGCCGCTAACGATAAGAAATTAGCTTCTGCTTCATCGAAGGCTTCCTTAGAGATAGAGCCTTTCTTGAATAGCCCTTGGTAGCGCTTGTATTTAGCTTCAGCAGCCGGTAAGCGTGCCTCAGAGCTTTTTAGATTGGCTTTCTCTACATCAGAATCAAGGCGGATCAGTTGTTGGTCATTTTTAACCTCAGTACCTGATTCGAAAGAAATTTGATCGATAACACCGCTGGTTTCGTTCGCTAGTGTCACACCTTGGTTAGGTTCGATGAAGCCGATAGCTTCAATCACTGGAACCCAGTCGATCGGCTGAACTTCAGTTACCGTTACTGGAAACTCTGGTTCAGGGCGGTTGGCCATATACTCAGCAATTTTTTGTTGTTTGAACATGTTAAACCCAATAACGCTGCCGAAAAGTAGTACAGCGATGAGTAACATGAAGAAAGTCCACTTTTTCATTATGGTCAAAACTCCGATCTAGTGTTTAATTATTGCGTCCCAACTGGCTTCGATTGCAGATTCTAGTTCTGCCTCATCAAGTTGGTAAAATCCTAAAGAATGCTTGCGTGCTAGAGAAACACTAGCCGCCAAGCTCAATCCACCTAATACTTCATTGTTAAGTGGTTTAAACAATCCTTGTTCTTTCCCCTCATTAAATAGCAGCTCAACTTGGGCAAACATTTTACGTTCTAGTTCCCTGAAGTTTAGGCTATTTGTGATGGGTAGAGAGTCATACTGAACCCGATTTTTTATTGCGGCTAAATTCGTTCCTGCTAAGTTCCATATGTTCAACCACATAGTACGGTAGCGTTGTTTAATTGGATCCGAATCATTAACCCCTTGTTGAACAGCATCAGCTACTCTTTGAGTCACGAGCATTCGAACATCTTCTATCAAATGCTCTTTATCATCGAAGTAGCGATAGATAGTGCCTGCAGCCACTCCCGCTTCTTTGGCTAATTTTTGCATTGAAAGGCCTTGGAAACCGACCTCTGCAATTAGCTTTTCAGCTGCAGAAAGTATTTGCTGGCGTTTATCCCGAGGTGCATGAGTTGTCATATTTCAACCACCAATGAATGAACGTTCATTCATTATAGCCTAATAACCACACACATGTGCAACAAAGTTTTACATAATCAGCGTAAAAATCTTGTATAAGAGAACGTAGCATTCGTGCTGTTGCAGCATTATTATAGGCGCGCAATTGAATTCGCCCCTCTAGACCAAACTGAGAATCAAATGAAACTGAACCCAAGACAAGATGAAGCCGTGAAATATGTTTCGGGCCCCTGCTTAGTATTAGCGGGCGCTGGATCCGGTAAAACACGTGTTATCACCAATAAAATTGCTTATCTGGTTCAGGAATGTGGCTATAAGGCGCGTAATATTGCGGCGGTGACCTTTACTAATAAAGCGGCACGCGAGATGAAAGAGCGTGTTGGGCAAACTCTAGGTAAGGGCGAATCGAAAGGGCTGATTGTTTCGACTTTTCATACCATGGGCTTAACCATCATTCGCCGTGAATACAAAGCGCTGGGTTTGAAAGCGGGTTTCTCTCTGTTTGATGACCAAGACCAGTTAGCTTTGTTAAAAGAGTTAACAGAGAGACAGATCGATGGTGATAAGGATTTGCTACGCGCTTTAATGAGCACCATTTCGAATTGGAAAAATGACATGCTGACGCCAGATCAGGCGAAAGCACGTGCTCAAGGCGAACAAGAGCAGTTGTTTGCATTCTGTTTTGAGATGTACCAGAAACAGATGAAGGCATACAACGCACTCGATTTTGATGATCTGATCGCGATGCCTGTATTACTACTGAAAACCAATCAAGAGGTGCGTGAGCGCTGGCAGTCGCGTATCCGCTATTTACTGGTCGATGAATACCAAGATACCAACACCAGCCAATATGAGTTGGTTCGTTTACTGGTGGGAGAGCGTGGTCGCTTGACAGTAGTAGGTGACGATGACCAATCTATCTATTCATGGCGTGGTGCAAAACCGCAAAACTTGGTGTTGCTGGGTGAGGACTATCCGAATCTTCGTTTGATCAAACTCGAGCAAAACTATCGTTCAACCAGTCGAATCTTACGTGCGGCGAACATCTTGATCGCCAACAACCCACACGTTTATGAAAAGTCACTGTTCTCAGAGATCCCAGACGGTGAAAAGCTCAAGGTACTGAATGCTAAGAATGAAGAGCATGAAGCAGAGCGTATTACCGGCGAGATCATCGCCCACAAGTTTTTGAACCGTACTGAATACAAAGATTACGCAGTGCTTTACCGTGGTAACCATCAATCACGCTTGATTGAAAAAGCGCTGATGCAGAACCGTGTGCCTTACAAGATCTCTGGCGGTACCTCTTTCTTCGCGAGAGCCGAGATTAAAGACATCATGGCTTACCTGCGTGTGTTGGTGAACCCTGATGATGACAACGCCTTCCTACGTATTGTAAACACACCGCGCCGAGAGATTGGTCCGGTGACGCTTGAGAAGTTAGGCAGCTACGCCAATATGCGTGGCAAGAGCTTGTTTGAAGCCAGCTTTGAGATGGGCTTAGAGCAGACACTGACGGGGCGTGGTTTAGAAAATTTGCGCCGCTTCGGTGACTGGATTGTTCGTATCTCAGACAATGCCGAGCGTGGTAATACGGTTGAAGCCGTTCGTTCTTTGGTTCGTGACATCAACTACGAAGATTGGTTGTACGAAACCTCAGCGAGCCCGAAAGCCGCTGAAATGCGAATGAAGAACGTCTCTGATCTGTATAGCTGGATTGTGGCCGATCTTGAGGGTGACAACTACGATAAAGAAGAGAAAACCCTGCGCGAGGTGGTTCAACGTTTAACGCTGCGCGATATGATGGAGCGTGGTGAGGATGATGACGATGCAGATCAAGTCCAATTAATGACATTGCATGCATCGAAAGGTCTAGAGTTCCCATATGTATTCCTGATGGGTGCAGAAGAGGGCATCTTGCCGCACCAAACCAGTGTCGATGAAGGCAACGTAGAAGAAGAACGTCGTCTTATGTATGTGGGGATTACTCGAGCGCAGAAAGAGCTGACTTTTACTAAGTGTCGTGAACGTCGTCAATATGGTGAATTAATAAAGCCAACACAAAGCCGCTTCCTCGATGAGCTGCCGCACGATGATGTGGAGTGGGAAAGCGTTAAGAAGCCTCAATCCGCTGAAGAAAGAATGGAAAAAGGGCAGGCGCACATTGCGAATATTCGAGCGATGTTCAACAAGAAGTAATGCCCTACTTTAATCGCACTATATAGAAGCCAATAAAAAAGGTGACCATGAGGTCACCTTTTCTGAATCTGGCATTTTTAATTACAGACCGGCAATCATGTGCTCGATAGCATCTTTGATTTCGTCGTCTGAACAATCCATACATGAACCTTTCGCTGGCATCGCATTGAAGCCGTTGATTGCGTGGTCAGCTAGAATGTCGCGACCTTGAGCAATGCGAGGACCCCAGTCACCAGCATCACCTGTTTTAGGTGCGCCACTTACGCCAGATGCGTGACAAGCGATACAAAAGGTACCGTAAACTGCTGCGCCATCACGAGGGCCTGTTGGTTCTGCGGCTACTGGCTCGCTGCCGACTAGGTAAACTTGGCCAACTGGTTTGATGCGTTCAGCAATTGCATCGTGCTCCGCTTCGCTTAGGCCTGCAGCCATTGCGCCAGTTGAAAAGGTTAAAACTGCGATGACAACGCTTAAAATTCGACGAGACATATCCATTAAACTCACTTTACATTCCCAAGGTAAGTACATGCTTACCAATTTATAGTGTTGGAAGGGTGTTTTGGCTTTAACCAGCAAAGAGCAACTGTTAAACCAATGTAAATAATGGGTGATTATATCCCGATAAGTTGTTGCAATAAACAACAACTTATAAGCTGTGGCGGGTTGTAGTACTCAAATAAGGGGTTTATCACATATTAACTGTCGAAAAAGAGACCAAATAGAAAAAAAAGTTAAAAAAGTACTAGACGGCATTGGGTGATATACGTATTATTCCACTCCGCCGACAGGGCATGCGCCTGTAGCTCAGCTGGATAGAGCGTTGGCCTCCGGAGCCAAAGGCCGAAGGTTCGAATCCTTTCAGGCGCGCCATCCGGTCTCTTACTTCGGTAAGTGAGAAATTGGCAAAAAGAAATAATGGTGGCTATAGCTCAGTTGGTAGAGCCCTGGATTGTGATTCCGGTGGTCGCGAGTTCGAATCTCGTTAGCCACCCCATTCTTTCTTTACAAAATATCGGTAGCTTCGGCTTCCAGTGTTGATTCATTATTCCCAAGAGTCGATACAAAACTAGTCGGTGAATAGCGCAGCTTGGTAGCGCATCTGGTTTGGGACCAGAGGGTCGGGGGTTCGAATCCCTCTTCACCGACCACTATTTCAATAATCGCTTTTAAGCGGTTATATAAAAAATTAGTGGTGGCTATAGCTCAGTTGGTAGAGCCCTGGATTGTGATTCCGGTGGTCGCGAGTTCGAATCTCGTTAGCCACCCCATTAATTTTGGTAGCTTCTTTGAAGTTCCCAGTTTGAGAAATCAAACGAAACGTCTCGGTGAATAGCGCAGCTTGGTAGCGCATCTGGTTTGGGACCAGAGGGTCGGGGGTTCGAATCCCTCTTCACCGACCACCTTAAGAAGCCCTAGTCAAAAGACTAGGGCTTTTTTACATCTGAAACTTAGATAACTTGAACAGAGTGGGGTTCGCCTGATGTTCAAAGAATGTCTCTTCACTGATCACTTAAGAAGCCTCAACTAGCCGTCCGCGTCAGAAATGACGGGGCTTCTTACATCTATCTCCCCTTCTTATATAAGACAGATTCCTAACGATCTGCTTGATAATGGTGCTGCTACAGAGTTGCTTTCTTTATCAAATGTACAGTTCGATATCTAATTTTATATAAATGGAGTGCTCAATAATTCGACATATTAATGGGTTTGGTCTAAAGACTTTTATGAAAAGTGAAACCTGACCCTAAATTTGCTCACTAAGGCCTGAATTTGACAGCTTTGTACGCATTTGGTCGTTCAAAAACTCCTCTGATTTATTAGGCCTTTCGTTTGTCTGTTTTGTATTTACCAAAATAATACAGATGGTTAAATGTATGGCTAATTAACGTTTATCTGGTTGTTTTATTTGTTCAAATTAACAAAATTAGCGTTTGTTTCTATAGTGTTAATTGTTTTTTGGAATAATTATTTGTTTTTAGTGACTGGTAGTGAGATCTGCTTTGAAGCACGGCTTTAACTCTACAAGTAAGTAGTGGTAAGGAGTTTGTGAGTATTTCTTGCCGATAATATAATGTTGATTTTTCTTACTATATGCTCTTTTGGTGAATAGTTATGTGGCACTTTTGCTTGCTAAGCGTTTAATGTCGACTTTTTATCCTATTTTTGTTGCTTTTCTGTGAATTATTTGCCAAATTGTCAACCGTATAAAATATCAGAACAATATTCTGGTAAGAATGGATTCAATTTTGCAGACAGGGCAGAAAGCTGCCAAAGCAGTAGAGGTCTGGTAATGTCACTTTTAGAAGTAAAAAATCTTCGTATCGAATACCCATCTCGTCATGGAGTTCACGCCGCAGTTAAATCACTTTCGTTCAACATTGAACGTGGTGAGATTGTTGGTGTTGTAGGCGAGTCTGGTGCAGGTAAATCAACAGTAGGTAATGCTGTGATCGATTTGCTGAGCCCTCCTGGCCGCATTGCTAGCGGCGAGGTATTTCTGGATGGCGAAAAAGTCTCTGGTTTATCTCCTGAACAGATGCGTTCTGTTCGCGGCTCAAAGATTGGTTTTATCTTCCAAGACCCAATGACTTCTCTTAACCCTCTATTCACAGTAGAACAGCAGTTAAAAGAGACGATTCATGCCAACATGAAGGTTTCGGATCAAGAAGCCTACCAGCGCTCATTAGACTTGATGAACCAAGTGGGTATCCCACAACCAGAAAACCGTTTAAAGCAGTACCCTCACCAATTCTCTGGCGGTATGCGTCAGCGTGTGGTTATCGCGATCGCATTGGCAGGTGAACCTGACCTAATCATCGCAGATGAACCAACAACAGCACTGGATGTTTCTATCCAAGACCAGATCTTGGGTTTGATTCGCGACCTATGTATTAAGAAGAACGTAGGTTGCATGTTGGTCACGCACGACATGGGCGTGGTATCTAACGTTACCGACCGCGTAGCCGTTATGTATCGTGGTGACTTAGTTGAGTTTGGCCCAACAGCGAAAGTTCTGGGTACTCCTGAGCACCCATATACACACAGTCTTATCTCTGCGGTTCCTCGTTCGGATCGCAAACTCGATCGTTTCCCTCTTGTGAGCTACATCGAAGAAGCACAAGAGATGGAACCATTGGATGTGAAGAACCACTGGTTAGGTCAAAGCCAAGATCACCGTGATTACACTGGCCCTCTGTTGAACGTTGAGAACGTAAACTTACGCTTTACTACCAAAGATTCTTTCTTTGAGAGCCGTCGTGAGTACGTTCAAGCATCAAACAACGTGAGCTTTGAAGTGCATGAAGGTGAGACGTTTGGTTTAGTAGGTGAATCAGGTTCAGGTAAATCAACGATTGCTCGTGTGATTGCTGGCTTGTACGCACCAAACTCAGGCAAGGTAACGTTTGAAGGCGTTGATCTTACTGGTCTGAAATCTGAAAAAGAACGTCGCCCTATGCGTCGTCAAATGCAGATGGTTTTCCAAAACCCTTACACATCAATGAACCCTCGAATGAAGATATTCGACATCATTGCTGAACCTATCCGATTCCATAAGCTTACTCGCAACGAAAATGAAACTCGTCAGATCGTGAACGACCTGCTAGAGCACGTGGGTTTAGGCAAAATGGCTGGGGTGAAGTACCCACACGAATTCTCAGGTGGTCAACGTCAGCGTATTTCTATCGCTCGCGCTTTGGCGACTCGCCCACGTCTTTTGATTTGTGATGAACCAACATCGGCACTGGACGTGTCGGTACAGGCTCAGATTCTTAACCTACTAAAAGACTTACAAGACGAGCTAAACCTAACCATGCTGTTCATCAGTCACGATCTACCGGTTATTCGCCAAATGTGTGACCGTGTTGGTGTGATGCAGATGGGGACATTATTGGAGGTTGCGCCAACGGAGCAGCTGTTCCAATCACCTCAGCATGAATACAGCAAACAACTGATTTCTTTAATGCCTGAATTTACAGGCTTAAGAGAAGAAAAAGCAGTGGCACAAGCCGCGGTATAAAAATCAGCAGGCTGGAGTTTAGCTTGCTAACAACAATAAACAGACGCAAATACAACAACTAGGGATCTGGATTCCCGCATGAAGGAGTTATGCAATGAAAACCATGAAAAGCAAATTAGCAGTAGCTTTAATGGCAGCTGGCCTAAGCTTTAGTGCAGCAGCAGCAGATATTACCGTTGGCTACGCAGCTGACCCAGTATCACTTGACCCGCACGAGCAGCTGTCTGGTGGCACACTGCAAATGTCTCACATGGTGTTTGACCCTCTAGTACGTTTCACTCAAGAGATGGATTTTGAAGGCCGCCTAGCATCTAGCTGGGAGCGTGTTGATGAAACGACTTTCCGCTTCAACCTACGTAAAGGTGTGAAATTCCACTCTGGTAACGAACTGACTGCTGATGATGTTGTGTGGACTTTTGAACGTCTACAAGCTTCTCCAGACTTTAAGTCTATCTTCACGCCATACGAAAAAATGGTAAAAGTGGATGACTACACAGTTGAGCTAGTATCAAAAGCGGCTTACCCACTAGTACTACAAACAGCAACTTACATCTTCCCAATGGACAGCAAGTTCTACTCTGGCCAAACAGCGGAAGGTAAAGACAAGTCTGAGCTAGTTAAGCACGGTAACTCGTTTGCTTCGACTAACGTTTCAGGTACTGGTCCATTTATCGTAACGCAGCGTGAGCAAGGCGTTAAAGTAACGTTCGAGCGTTTCAACGATTACTGGGACACAGAAACTGAAGGCAACGTAGACAAGCTAACACTTGTGCCAATCAAAGAAGACGCGACACGTGTTGCAGCACTTCTTTCTGGCGACGTTGATATGATTCACCCAGTAGCACCAAACGATCACAAGCGTGTTAAAAACGCTAAGAACATCGATCTAGTGACGCTACCTGGTACTCGTATCATCACGTTCCAAATGAACCAAAACAGCAACGAAGCACTTAAAGATGTTCGCGTTCGTCAGGCGATTGTTCACGCAATCAACAACGAAGGTATCGTTAAGAAGATCATGAAAGGCTTCGCAACAGCAGCTGGTCAGCAAAGCCCAACAGGCTACGCGGGTCACAACGAAGACCTAGTTCCTCGTTACGATCTGAAAAAAGCGAAAGAGCTGATGAAAGAAGCGGGCTACGAAGATGGCTTTACGCTAACTATGATGGCTCCAAACAACCGTTACGTGAACGATGCGAAAGTAGCGCAAGCGTCTGCGGCAATGCTGTCTAAGATTGGTATCAAAGTTGATCTTAAAACTATGCCTAAAGCACAGTACTGGCCTGAGTTTGACCTATGTTCAGCAGACATGATGATGATCGGCTGGCACTCAGATACAGAAGATTCAGCTAACTTCAACGAGTTCCTAACTATGACTCGTAACGAAGAGACTGGCCGTGGTCAATACAACTGTTCTGGCTACTCAAACCCAGAAATGGATGCGATCGTAGAAGCTTCTAACACTGAAACTGACCCAGTTAAGCGTGCTGAAATGCTGAAAGGCGTTGAAGCAACACTTTACAACGACGCAGCATTCGTACCGCTACACTGGCAAAGTGAAGCGTGGGGCGCGAAGTCTAACGTAGGTGCAGCAGACGTAGTAAACCCAATGGTTATGCCTTACTTCGGCGACCTAGTTGTAAAATAATCTAGCTTGCTAGAATCGAGAGCCTGAAGCTTTTCAGGCTCTCAAATTATTAAGATATAGATTTAAGTTTCGGTATTTGGTCTTCCTTCAGTCTGGCTAAATACCTTTTTTAAGACTGAATTTTGTTATCTAGTCGCGGATTTCGACTAGATAGTCATGGATAGATAAGGGGCAAGGAATGGTTACGTTTCTGGTCAAGCGCCTGTTTCAGGCACTGATAGTGATGTTTGTGATCAGTTTGGTGGCGTTTGCCATTCAGGATAACCTGGGCGACCCGTTGCGTGAGTTAGTCGGTCAATCTGTTTCAGAATCGGAGCGTCAAGCGCTGCGTGATGAACTCGGCTTAAATGATCCCTTCATTACAAAATACACTCGCTTTGTGGGCGCAGCTCTACAAGGTGATCTTGGTACTTCATATTTCTTTAAACGCCCAGCTGTGGACGTAATCTTAGATAAACTAGTCGCAACGCTTGAGCTTGTGTTCGGCGCTTCTCTGATCATTGTTTGTCTGTCGATTCCACTTGGCGTTTATTCTGCAATACACCCAAAAAGCTTCTTCACTAAACTGGTGATGGCGGGCAGTAGTATCGGCATTTCTGTGCCTGTTTTCTTAACCGCAATCATGTTGATGTATGTATTCTCTATTGAGTTAGGTTGGCTGCCGTCGTTTGGACGTGGTGAGACCGCAAACTGGTTTGGCTGGGAGTCTGGTTTCTTAACGATAGATGGCCTTGCACACTTAGTGCTGCCGAGTATTGCTCTAGCATCTATCATGCTGCCTCTGTTCATTCGTCTAGTACGCTCTGAAATGCTAGAGGTTCTTAGCTCTGAATATATCAAGTTTGGTAAAGCAAAAGGCCTAGCGCTGAACAAGATTTACTACCAACACGCTTTGAAAAACACAATGCTGCCAGTACTAACGGTAGGCGGTGTTCAAATCGGTACTATGGTGGCTTACACCATTCTTACTGAAACTGTATTCCAGTGGCCGGGTACCGGCTTCCTATTCCTTGAAGCGATTAACCGAGTGGATACACCACTGATTACCGCATACGTTATCTTCGTTGGCCTGATCTTCGTAGTAACTAACACCATTGTTGACCTGCTATACGGCATCATTAACCCAACAGTGAACATCACAGGGAAAGGAGCATAATCATGGAACAAACAACAACAGCTCCATCTCGTTGGGAGCGATTCAAGCAGTCAGACATTCTGTACTACTTCTTACGTGACAAAGTGGCAATGGTGAGCTTCGCTATCTTTGCAGCTTTCCTTGTTATGGCATTAGCGGCACCTATTCTAGCGCCAACAGACCCGTATGACGTGACGTCTATCGACATCATGGATTCTGAGTTGCCACCATCTTGGATGGAAGACGGCGAAGAACGCTTCCTACTGGGTACTGATGAGCAGGGTCGTGACATCTTATCTACGATGCTTTACGGCTCGCGTCTGTCATTGACGATCGGTTTCCTAGCGGTAGGTCTTCAGCTGACTCTCGGTATCATCATTGGCTTGTCTGCAGGTTACTTCGGTGGTCGTATTGATAGCTTCCTGATGCGTTTTGCCGATGTTCAGCTTTCGTTCTCAACCATGATGGTTGCGATCATTGTCTCGGCCATCTTTAAGGCGAGTTTCGGTAGTGACTTCTACGCGCAATATGCGGTTGTTATGCTGGTGGTGATCATCGGTATTGCTGAATGGCCGCAGTATGCTCGTACGATTCGTGCATCGGTATTGGCAGAGAAGAAGAAAGAGTACGTAGAAGCGGCACGTGTGATGGGCTTTAGAGCGCCTCGCATCATGTTCCGCCATATTCTGCCTAACTGTTTATCACCGATTTTGGTTATCTCTACGGTACAGGTGGCAAATGCCATCATGTCAGAAGCGGCACTTTCTTTCCTAGGTTTAGGTCTTCCGGTAGACCAACCATCACTCGGTGCCCTGATCAGTACTGGTTTTAACTACATTTTCTCAGGAGCATGGTGGATCACAGCATTCCCAGGTGTGCTTTTGGTAACATTGGTTCTCGTTATTAACCTATTAGGCGACTGGTTACGTGACGTGTTTAACCCGAAAATTTATAAAGGGTGATAGCCCGGTTTGATTTTTAGTAAAAAAAGTCACTAAATTAAGAGCCGTAAGCAATTACGGCTCTTTTTTTGCTTAATGGATCTGGAACTTAGTATTATTGACAGTGTCAATAATAGTTAAAATGGAATTCATGTTTTATCGACATAGATTCGGTAATAATTAGCCCGCAAGGGTTTAAGTGGTGGTTATGAAATTGACAATGAATGCTGTATGTCGTGCTGTGACGAGAAATTATCGTATGGGACTTATCGCTGCATCTCTTTTGGTATCGAGCCAAGTGAATGCAGAGTCGGTTCTATGTGATGCAACTCAGGCAAGCACCAACCAATTACCACAGCTAGAGCAATCATGTCCGATCGGTAAGGGCGTGTGGGGCAGTAAAGCACCAAAACGTCATTCAGATAACGAACTGTTTTGGGTTCAATGTGGCCTGCTGAACAAGCCTTTGTCACTGAGCCGAGCAAAGCCTCTGTATGAGAAGATCTCGACCAACGTTTGGATGAAGCCGGAAGGCGGAGACTACCGTTGCTTAATCGGACCTTATTCTACCTTCTCTGATGCGAGAAAAGACCTAGCTCAGGTGCGTAAGGTTTCTGGTTACGGTGAAGCCTTTATTCGTATGGTCGATAAGTCGAAAACCTCATCACAGCCTATTGTGGCAAAACCAGCAGAGCCAAAAATGGTTAAGCCTAAGGATCCTGCAAAAGTAGAAGCTAAGCCTGCCCCGAAACCTGTGGCTGCTAAGCAAGCGGCGGCGGTAACGAGCGCTGCAGCTATTCAGACGCTGCCAAGCGGTAACGCGAGCTCAGACAATGATCTAGAGATCGAGATTCGCGTGAAAGCAGACGTTGCGGGGAGCCAATATGCGATTCCTTACCTTCTAGATCATCAACAACAGTTCTACATGGAGCAAGGTAAGCCTTGGAGCCGCTTAGATTACGATAGCGCTGAATTAGTGTGTAATCAGGTCAACATGAAGCTGATGAGTGAAAAGCAATGGCAGAGCATCTTGAATTCAAAGGTTATGGAAAAACAGAACTGGCCAATGCATCTCCCTTATTGGGGCGCAGATAAGAAAGGTCTGTTTACCAACGGTAACGTCAACCAATTGAAAGGTTCTTCATTGCTTAACGTGATGTGCGTTAAGTAGCGTCAAGAGTATCGGAGTTACCGTAGGCTAAAATGCACCGATAAAAGAAACCCCAGCGATATGCTGGGGTTTTTTAATGGTGCGCCGAGC
>NZ_JBFRLK010000111.1:0-755 GCF_041469805.1 Vibrio sp. 10N.286.48.C11
CTTCAAGTTGAACGGGTATAGTAACGGATGTTTCTAGACTCGGTTATGCTTCTGTTACCCAAGAACCATCTGACGTCCATAATCTATCTGTGCCTGCAGATGCAGGCATCAACAAGATATGGCAAGAGCAGACGGATATGTCTGATGATTTCCAATACCAATTTGATGCCACATCAGAACGCAAAGATTTCGGAGATGGACGATGGTACAACTTTTATCATTCTAGTTGGGATGGTCCAGGCGCAACGTATTGGCAGCATGACCACGTTACGGTAAAAAATGGTAAAGCCGAGTTTCATGTCTCTCGAAGTGACAGAACCGATAAACAAGACAAACCCGGTGTAAATGCCGCGTGTATTTCTTCAAACCAACAAGTGCAATTTCCTGTCTTTGTTGAAGCAAGTGTCAGTATGTCAGATATTTCTCTGGCTGCTGCAGTGTGGTTACTAAACCCGGATGATACTCAAGAAATTGATATTCTAGAATCTTACGCAGGCAGCGCAAACGGCAATACTTATTTTTCAAAATTTATTCACCTGAGCCACCATTCTTTCATACGACAACCTTTCACCGATTATCAACCTCGTGATAAAAATAGTTGGTGGAAAGGTTCGAATGGCGATCATCATATGGGCGGTCATAAAAGTTGGGGGGAATTTACTTGGAATAATGGTAACCGTCAGTACATACAAATTGGTGTGAATTGGGTCAACCCCTATCATTTTGAGTACTACATGGCGTTGTTGCCTAAATCA
>NZ_JBFRLK010000112.1:0-2974 GCF_041469805.1 Vibrio sp. 10N.286.48.C11
TCTCTTCAAACTCATTCAAGCGTTTGGTATTTCTTTGAGTCCACAAAACCCCTTGGGTGTTGTATGGTTAAGCCTCACGGGCAATTAGTACAGGTTAGCTCAATGCCTCGCAGCACTTACACACCCTGCCTATCAACGTCGTAGTCTACGACAACCCTTTAGGACACTTATAGTGCCAGGGAAAACTCATCTCAAGGCTCGCTTCCCGCTTAGATGCTTTCAGCGGTTATCGATTCCGAACTTAGCTACCGGGCAATGCCATTGGCATGACAACCCGAACACCAGAGGTTCGTCCACTCCGGTCCTCTCGTACTAGGAGCAGCCCCCTTCAATTTTCCAACGCCCACGGCAGATAGGGACCGAACTGTCTCACGACGTTCTAAACCCAGCTCGCGTACCACTTTAAATGGCGAACAGCCATACCCTTGGGACCGACTTCAGCCCCAGGATGTGATGAGCCGACATCGAGGTGCCAAACACCGCCGTCGATATGAACTCTTGGGCGGTATCAGCCTGTTATCCCCGGAGTACCTTTTATCCGTTGAGCGATGGCCCTTCCATTCAGAACCACCGGATCACTATGACCTGCTTTCGCACCTGCTCGAATTGTCATTCTCGCAGTCAAGCGGGCTTATGCCATTGCACTAACCACACGATGTCCAACCGTGTTTAGCCCACCTTCGTGCTCCTCCGTTACTCTTTGGGAGGAGACCGCCCCAGTCAAACTACCCACCAGGCACTGTCCGTAATCCCGATTCAGGGACCAACGTTAGAACATCAAAACTACAAGGGTGGTATTTCAAGGACGACTCCACCACATCTAGCGACGCGGTTTCAAAGTCTCCCACCTATCCTACACATGTAGGTTCAATGTTCAGTGCCAAGCTGTAGTAAAGGTTCACGGGGTCTTTCCGTCTAGCCGCGGGTACACTGCATCTTCACAGCGATTTCAATTTCACTGAGTCTCGGGTGGAGACAGCGTGGCCATCATTACGCCATTCGTGCAGGTCGGAACTTACCCGACAAGGAATTTCGCTACCTTAGGACCGTTATAGTTACGGCCGCCGTTTACCGGGGCTTCGATCAAGAGCTTCGACCGAAGTCTAACCCCATCAATTAACCTTCCGGCACCGGGCAGGCGTCACACCGTATACGTCATCTTACGATTTTGCACAGTGCTGTGTTTTTAATAAACAGTTGCAGCCACCTGGTATCTGCGACTCTCGTCTGCTCCATCCGCAAGGGACTTCACTGATAAGAGCGTACCTTCTCCCGAAGTTACGGTACCATTTTGCCTAGTTCCTTCACCCGAGTTCTCTCAAGCGCCTTGGTATTCTCTACCCGACCACCTGTGTCGGTTTGGGGTACGATTCCTTACAATCTGAAGCTTAGAGGCTTTTCCTGGAAGCATGGCATCAATGACTTCACTACCGTAGTAGCTCGACATCGTATCTCAGCGTTAGTAGCGGTCCGGATTTACCTAAACCACCCGCCTACGTACTTGAACCTGGACAACCGTCGCCAGGCCCACCTAGCCTTCTCCGTCCCCCCATCGCAATTGTAAGAAGTACGGGAATATTAACCCGTTTCCCATCGACTACGCCTTTCGGCCTCGCCTTAGGAGTCGACTTACCCTGCCCCGATTAACGTTGGACAGGAACCCTTGGTCTTCCGGCGAGGGAGTTTTTCACTCCCTTTATCGTTACTCATGTCAGCATTCGCACTTCTGATACCTCCAGCAGCCCTTACAGACCACCTTCAACGGCTTACAGAACGCTCCCCTACCCCACGCACCCTAAGGTACGTAGCCGCAGCTTCGGTGTATAGCTTAGCCCCGTTACATCTTCCGCGCAGGCCGACTCGACCAGTGAGCTATTACGCTTTCTTTAAATGATGGCTGCTTCTAAGCCAACATCCTGGCTGTCTGAGCCTTCCCACATCGTTTCCCACTTAGCTATACTTTGGGACCTTAGCTGGCGGTCTGGGTTGTT
Organism: Vibrio sp. 10N.286.48.C11; assembly: GCF_041469805.1. Taxonomy (NCBI): domain Bacteria; kingdom Pseudomonadati; phylum Pseudomonadota; class Gammaproteobacteria; order Vibrionales; family Vibrionaceae; genus Vibrio; species Vibrio sp. 10N.286.48.C11. Next base: position 1,992 of record NZ_JBFRLK010000112.1, read on the forward strand.
TCCCTCTCCACGACGGACGTTAGCACCCGCCGTGTGTCTCCCGGATAGTACTTACTGGTATTCGGAGTTTGCAAAGGGTTGGTAAGTCGGGATGACCCCCTAGCCTTAACAGTGCTCTACCCCCAGTAGTATTCGTCCGAGGCGCTACCTAAATAGCTTTCGGGGAGAACCAGCTATCTCCAGGTTTGATTGGCCTTTCACCCCTAGCCACAAGTCATCCGCTAATTTTTCAACATTAGTCGGTTCGGTCCTCCAGTTGATGTTACTCAACCTTCAACCTGCCCATGGCTAGATCACCTGGTTTCGGGTCTAATCCTAGCAACTGTACGCCCAGTTAAGACTCGGTTTCCCTACGGCTCCCCTAAACGGTTAACCTTGCTACTAAAATTAAGTCGCTGACCCATTATACAAAAGGTACGCAGTCACACCACGAAGGTGCTCCTACTGCTTGTACGTACACGGTTTCAGGTTCTATTTCACTCCCCTCACAGGGGTTCTTTTCGCCTTTCCCTCACGGTACTGGTTCACTATCGGTCAGTCAGTAGTATTTAGCCTTGGAGGATGGTCCCCCCATATTCAGACAGGATATCACGTGTCCCGCCCTACTCGTTTTCACTGATTATGATGTGTCGGTTACGGGGCTATCACCCTTTACTGCGAGACTTTCCAGACTCTTCACCTGCATCATTAAAAGCTTAAGGGCTAATCCAATTTCGCTCGCCGCTACTTTCGGAATCTCGGTTGATTTCTCTTCCTCGGGGTACTTAGATGTTTCAGTTCCCCCGGTTTGCCTCCTGTTGCTATGTATTCACAACAGGATACTTACTTATGTAAGTGGGTTTCCCCATTCAGGAATCCCAGACTCAAAAGGTTATTACTACCTAATCTGGGCTTATCGCAAGTTATTACGCCTTTCATCGCCTCTGACTGCCAAGGCATCCACCGTGTACGCTTAGTCACTTAACCATACAACCCGAAAGGGT
>NZ_JBFRLK010000112.1:3758-3891 GCF_041469805.1 Vibrio sp. 10N.286.48.C11
GTATGGCAACTAACCAAGGTTTTTGGTTGTCATTAAGAAGGGTTAATTCTCAATGACTGTTTGCCGGACTCAATTGTGATTCAAACAAGTTTGAATCGAATACAAGACACTTGAATGTGTTTGTTGTGTTTAT
>NZ_JBFRLK010000113.1:0-14218 GCF_041469805.1 Vibrio sp. 10N.286.48.C11
CCATGCTCGGCGCACAATGAAATATTATTCAAAAATATGAATAATATAGGTTTGCATAATTATTCACACTTATCTTTATAGAGTTAAGTCATAGCTGGTAGCATTCAATCAGTCGCAACCTTAGTTAGATGTTCCTTCTTAGCGAAGTCCACCACTACCCACAGCCTCTACAAAATACTCAGTCAACCCAGCTCTAAACAGTCGAGTTGAGCTAGCAGCATTTTTGTAAATACGCCCCTTTGCATCCAAATCCATGACAGAGCAGTCTTCCCAGTGTCTAGCTGACTTACCGTAATCCAATTGACCTAGTACATTACCTGCGGCCATCAAGTCGTCATTGGAAACACCGTCTTGGTTAAGGTGATGAAACGTCAATCCAATAGCTTGCCAAATCTGTGGGGACAGGTGATATCCTGAACGGTCATCAACAAATGTACTTTTCAGTGGCTCTAGCCACGCTCTCAGAAAAATGGCGACTTGATTAACACAATAATCAGAAAGAACTGAAGAAAGTTGTTCACCATTTGGTAGCGTCAAATCCTTCGACATTTTGCTGTACTCCTGAGTACCAATGCCCGCCACTGCACCAACAAGTAACTTAAACAAAATGTACTGGGTAGTGATATGAGTATCCGACTTTTTCACATGCCTAGAATCAAAACTAACACCACCAAAAGAATCGAGGCTTGTTTGCTGAATTAGCTGCTCGACCTGACGTTTTAGGGGGAACTGATCCTCTGACAGCAAAACTTCACTTTCGCTGATATGCGGAAGATTGATCGGTGCATCAAAAATACGATTCTGTTTAAATAACTCAACGACCTGATGTTCATTAAAGCCATTTTCGTCATCGAAGATCAATCGAACCTCAACATGCTCCATTGCGAGTCTCTGTCGAAACTCACTGCGCTGATTGGCTTCCTTAACACTTAGTCTTGAGCTAAATAAAAATGATTTTTGTCCCAGCAACTTACAAGTAGCAACCAACCCCAATGGGTTACCAACTACACATGTGTTAGTTGGGCTATAGAATAAGTTCATGCGTTGATGGGAGGCTCGCTCGAAACGGGGCTTACCAACAACTGCAAACGTTAATACTAGCGGTGCGCTTATCGCATTTTCATTAACAACCGCTTCAAGTTGGGATTGAATGGCTTGCACTCTCTCCGCATTTTTTGCGTTTACAGCAACATCAGAAACCCAATTAAGACTGGGCAATAACCTATTTGTAGAAAAATAGTTCGCTAACTCAACCATAGGCATAGTGGTGATGAGCGTCTTGTGCGTTCGCCCTTCAGTGGAGATCAACATTCCACTAATTTTATTCTCTATATGATTCAAATGCTTTGACCTGTTTAACTGACAATTCCACTCTAAAATAAAATCAAAACTTGATCCGACATGGTTGTCGGATCAATAATTAAAGTTCAATGTTAAACCAATTTTTGCCACTGAGCACTATATTGCCACACGTCATTGTGAGGATTGCCCCATGACAACTAAAACCGCTAACATTAAACAAGATGAAATCTCAGATGAACATATCGAAGCATCAATTATCGATACACTATTTGATCGCTTTGGTGAAACTCAAAACCCAACTACTTATCTCGCAAGCTCCCGCCACCTAATTGGCGATTCAAGTACAGTCCTGCCGCCAAAGTTAGTTGCAGAAATATTCCAAGAGAAAGCGAAATATTACTCTGGGATCAAAACCGTAAGAACTGGCCTAAAACACGTTGATATCTATATAAGTCCAGAGTTAGCTCGCGATATGCTCCAACACTCTAGACGAGGGGCGATTAATCCAGACCATAAAAATAGAACAATCAGCAGAACCAGAGTAAAAGCTTATGCTGAGATGATGAAAAACAAACAATGGTGTCTGACCGGAGAACCCATCATCATATCTAGCGATGGTGAGATCTTAAATGGACACCATCGACTAGAGGCATCATGCGAATCCCAATCCGGATTTATTGCTCCAGTCACCTATGGTGTAACGGATGATCTCTCATTCGCACACATTGATGTAGGTAACAATCGAACTCGCTCTCAAGTTCTCGAAATGGCGGGGGTTGAGGTTAGCCCTTCGGTATTATCGCGTGTAGCAATGCTCGCAAAAGCCTTCGAAGAAACAATAAATCCATTTTCATTTAGAGGTACACAAGGCACGTCATTCGCTCCAGCACAGATTCTCGCGTTTGTAGAACAAAATAGTGAGCTGGCTCTTTCTGTCGCATTTGTAAGTGAAGTGGTAAAACGGCACAGATTAGAAAGCCAAGCCTCTGAGGCTATTTATGCGTTCGCGCATTATTTGATAAAAAAGCAATTGGTAGAGCTAAAAATGAAAGAGCTGCCTCTAACACCAGAAACCTACCTAACTAGAGTGATCTCATCCATTGGCCTAGAGTCTGAAGAGGATGTTGAATACCAAGTTCGAAACTACCTACAATCACTGGTGCATGAGTCAACATCCTATGCACTGTTGTGCAAACTAGCAGCCATATTTAAGGGTTGGAATATGCACCTAGGCATTTCAATCGCAGGCAATAAAATCAGCGTTCGACGTGTTGCACGATACAAGAAAGATGAGGATGGAAACAATATCCCTTTGCCAGCTTCGGGTAACATCAACGAACCGTTTACCGTTCCTTGCGTACCAAAGGGAAAAACGCCGCGTATCATTCAAAGACAAAGTAATATCCAGATTAGATAAGCTGTAGCACTAAGGGGAAGAAAAGGCTTTCCCCTTAGTGATTTAACTTTTCTAGGCAGCACAACACATATCAATCATTTTCAACACATTTCGTGTTAAAATCTCGGCAATTATCACTAGCGCACTTTTGAGTCAGTATTACTATGCCACACACACCAATCAACCAAGATGACATTAACAAAGCCGTTTGGGCTGCCTGCGATACTTTCCGAGGCACCGTAGATCCATCTATCTACAAAGACTTCATCTTGACCATGCTGTTCCTTAAATACATTTCTGATGTGCATCAAGATAAAGTGGATGAGCTGGCGAAAGAGTATGGTGACGAGCCTGAATTGATCGCGGCAATGATGGAAACTCAGTCTTTCAAGATCCCAACAGGTTCAACGTTCTGGGACTTATATGAAGCTCGCCATGAGGCAGGTAATGGCTCACGTATCGACCAAGCCTTGCATGCGATTGAAGAAGCTAACGGTACTAAGTTAAAGAACGTCTTCCAAGACATCAGTTTTAACACAGACAAACTCGGTGATGAAAAGCAGAAGAACGACATCCTGCGTCACCTACTGGAAGACTTTGGTAAAGAAGCGCTTAACCTTCGCCCAAGCCGCGTTGGCACATTAGATGTGATTGGCAACGCTTACGAATACCTGATTAAACATTTCGCTGCGGGTAGCGGTAAATCGGCGGGTGAGTTCTATACCCCACCAGAGGTTTCTGATCTACTTTCGGTCATCCTAGAACCGCAACAAGGCGACACAATTTGCGACCCTGCATGTGGTTCAGGCTCACTATTGATGAAGTGTGGTAAACAAGTTCAAAACAACTTTGCAGGCTCTAAGCAGTACGCTCTGTTTGGTCAAGAAGCGATAGGCTCTACTTGGTCACTGGCGAAGATGAACATGTTCCTGCACGGTGAAGATAACCACCGCATTGAATGGGGCGACACCATTCGTAACCCTAAGCTTCAGGATAAAGAAGGCGGCCTATTGCATTTTGATGTAGTAACAGCAAACCCACCGTTCTCTCTAGACAAATGGGGCTTTGAAGATGCTGGTAACGATCACTTTGGCCGCTTCCGTCGTGGTATTCCACCTAAGACTAAAGGTGATTACGCGTTTATCTCGCACATGATTGAAACTTTGAAACCTCAGACTGGCCGTATGGGGGTGGTTGTACCTCATGGCGTACTATTCCGCGCTTCATCTGAAGGTAAAATCCGTAAGCAACTCATCGATGAAAACCTGCTAGATACTGTTATTGGTCTCCCTGAAAAATTATTCTTTGGTACTAGTATTCCAGCCGCGATTCTACTGTTCAAAAAGCAGAAAGACGACAACAAGGTACTATTTATTGATGCTTCTCGTGAGTTCAAGTCTGGTAAGAACCAAAACCAACTTACGCCAGAGAACATTCAAAAGATTGTTGATACCTACAAGGCGCGTGAAACCACCGATAAATACTCATACCTAGCCTCGCTAGAAGAGATTGCCGAGAACGACTACAACCTGAATATTCCTCGTTATGTGGATACCTTTGAGGAAGAAGAGGAAATCGACCTAGTCGCTGTTCGTGCTGAACGTTTGGCGCTGCAATATGAACTGGCTGACCTTGAAATCCAGATGGCAAGCTACATAGAGGAGCTAGGTTATGGTGCCTAATGGTTGGAAATCAATACGCTTAAACCAAATATCAGAAACTGTCACAAGCGGCTCTCGTGATTGGGCACAATACTATTCTGATTCAGGCAGTAAATTTATTCGAATGACTAACTTACCTAGAGATGGAATTTATCTAAAGTTAGGCGATTTGAAATATGTAGATGTACATAGTAATTCATCAGATGGTAAGCGAACATCTCTCAAAGCTGGCGATTTGTTAATATCAATAACTGCGGAATTAGGAAAGATAGGATGGGTTCCACCTGAACTAGGGGAGGCTTACATTAACCAACATACAGCTCTAGTTAGAATCAAAGAAAAGAATGCTGACTCTAAGTATGTTGCTTATTTACTGTCATCACGTGCAATGAGACATAAAATCAATCGTTTGAATGATTCGGGGGCAAAAGCAGGATTAAATTTACCTACAATTCGCTCTATTCCGATTCTGTTACCCCCACTTCCAGAACAACGCAAAATCGCCAAAATCCTCTCAACATGGGACAAAGCGATTGCTACCACTGAGAAGTTGGTTGAAACCAGCAAGCAGCAGAAAAAAGCCCTGATGCAGCAGCTTTTGATGGGTAAGAAGCGTTCGGTTAATCCTGAAACGGGTAAAGTGTTCGAGAGGAAGTGGGAACAAAGCCAACTTGATGATATCGCCTTTATTGATAGTGGTTTTGCATTTAAGAGCACTACGTTTACAGATAACCAGCAAGATTCTGTGCCTATCATTCGAATGAGTGACTTTAAGGAGGGGGGACTCGATATAAGTGACGCTGCGAGGGTTAGTAAGTCAGAAACGCAAGGGCTTGGAAGATTCCTCTTGGAAGAATCTGATTTTGTTTTTGGGATGTCAGGAAGCCTAACAAATTATGGCAGAGTCAAAGAGAAAGACTTACCTTGTTATTTGAATCAACGAGTTGGCCGAATAAGAGCAAAGAATTATCAAGATCAAATGTTTATTACATATTTGTATTTATCGGCAAAGGTTCAAAAAGGCATCTTAGATAAGGCGGCTGGAGCAGCTCAATTGAATATCAGTGTAACCGACCTTAGAAACACACTTGTTTGCATCCCTAGTTTGGAAGAACAACAAAGAATAGCTTCAGTCCTCTCTGCTGCCGACAAAGAAACCGAAGTGTTTGAAATCCAGCTTGCTCACTTTAAGCAAGAAAAAAAGGCATTGATGCAACAGTTGTTGACGGGTAAGCGTCGAGTAAATGTGGAGTAATATCGTATGATCCCAGATCGAAATATTAAGATTACTCTCACTGACATCTCTGGAGACCGTAAAGAGTTTACTAAACTACGATCCCTCTATGACTTCGCTCAAAAAGAACGAGATTTATGGAAAGCACACTCGGAAACAATTAAAGCGAAACACAGGGTTAACGATGCTACTGTTAATTCATTCAGTTACTTAAATAACCTGACTACAAATATTGAAGGCTGGTTAGATCAACTTGACCAACTAGATGACAATGCTCTTCAACAAAACTTGAACAATCTTCGACAAAATGTGTTCGTACAACTCCAACAAAATTGGCTGTGGAGTGGTAATCCAAGCGTTCAACCTTATGTTCAGTGTTTTCTTGAGCATAACCCTAATGTAGCTAAAGCCTTTCTTGACCTTGTTATAAGAAACAAGGTCACAATGAACCAAAACAACATTGATGCATTTAATGGAGCTTTACTAGGCTATGAATTTTTAAATCAAGCCTCAGATATAACTAGAAGAAGAAATGGTGAAAAGGTCTCACTTGGACATCTACGCAATGCTTTTGCTGACTCAAAAAATGAGTTATTTTCTGAGGTGTCGGAACTAAAAACTGACTTTCAAAAGTGGGAGTCTGAAACAAAAGCATGTTCAATAAAACTACATCGAGTCAACAAAAAGTTAAATGCTAGAACGATTCGCAAGCAAAACAAATCATTTGATGACCACCTACATACTTGGGGAGAAACTATCTCTGAGTTAGAGAAAACTTACGAAGAGAAGTTACGTCTAAAAAAACCAGCCGAGTATTGGAAAACTGCGGCAGAAAAATATCGTACTCAAGGGTTTATTGCTGCAATTTTACTAGGCGTAATTTGTATTATAGCTCTTATGGTTGGTATCGACTTTTTCAAGGGTTGGTTAACTGCTCAAGAGTTGAAGCTCAAACTGAATACACTTCAAGGTGCGATACTCTTTGGCTCTATTGCCGCAGTATTTACTTTTATAGTTCGGGTCTTAGCTAAAGTAACATTTAGTTCTTTTCACTTAATGAGAGATGCCGAAGAGCGAGAACAGCTAACCTACTTGTACCTATCGTTAACTCATGAGTCGGAGATAGATAAAGAATCTCGCGATATTGTTTTGCAAGCACTATTTAGTCGGTCTGAGACTGGGCTTTTGAGTCAAGAACAGGGGCCTAAAATGCCTATGGCTGAAATGATGAGCATGGCAACGAAAGGGAACAAGAATGGATAAAGTTAATTTACCCAACTTCCGTGAAGAGCAAAGCGCCAAGATCCCAGCGTTAACCTTGTTAAATAACCTTGCCTATCAATTCATTCCACCGAGTGAATGTGTGATTAAGCGTGGCAACCTATCAACGGTTATTTTGCCTGACGTTTTACGTGATGTGCTGAAACACAAAACCTACTCATTCATGGGGAAAAATCGTCAGCTATCGGAAGCGGCGATCGACAAGATTGTCCACGAGTTAGCGAACCCTGCGATGAATGAAGGGCTGAAAGCAGCGAATGAAAAACTCTATAACGCACTCACCTACGGCATTGGTGTGACCGAGTTTGTTGATGGCAAGAAAGCCAACCCAACCATCAATGTAATTGACTGGCAAACGCCTAACAATAACCAATTTCACTTTACTGAAGAACTTGTCGTTGAAAATGCGCATGGTACTGCCAACCGCATTCCAGACATTGTTTGCTTTGTAAATGGCCTGCCTTGGGTCGTGATTGAAGCTAAACGCCCTGATTCGTCTCACGGAGGTAAGCCGACCGTCGCTGAGGGTATTTCTCAAAACATTCGCAATCAAAAGGTCGATGAGATCCCTCATCTGTTTGCTTATAGCCAACTATTACTGGCGGTCAATGGTCACGAGGGCTTATACGGAACGTGCGGTACGCCAAGTAAGTTCTGGGCAAAGTGGAAAGAAGAAGAGATCACCGAAGCCACTTTTGAGCGCTTAAAGAACAAACCTCTTGAGCAAACCAGCCTAGATAGAATTTTTGGTCATCGCCCAGCTAAAGTACGTGACGAATACCTGTCTTTAGTCGCTGGAGGTAACTTAGTGGTGACAGACCAAGACCGCTTATTGGTTTCACTACTGCGTCATGACCGACTATTGGAAATGACTCAGCTCTTTACCTTGTTTGATAAAAAAGCAGGAAAAATAGTTGCCCGTTATCAGCAAGTGTTTGGCATCAAAGCCTTGATTGAACGTGTCACCTCTTTTGATGAGAAAGGCGCACGTAATGGCGGTGTAATATGGCATACCACAGGTTCAGGTAAGTCGTTTACCATGGTGTTCTTATCGAAGGCACTCATATGGATTAAAGAACTGGCTAAATGCCGAGTTGTGGTCGTAACCGACCGTGTTGATTTAGAGGACCAACTAGCGAGTACCTTTGCCTCTGGTGGTGCGCTATCAGAAAAAGATCGTAAAGCCTCAATGGCAACAACAGGGCGACGTCTTGCCGAGCAAATCGGTAAAGGTAATGAGCGTATTATCTTCTCCATTATCAATAAGTTTGGTACAGCGATTGAGTTGGAAGAGTGCTATAACGACAGCCCAGATATGATTGTGCTAGTCGATGAAGGTCACCGCAGCCAAAACGGTGAGAACAATATTCGTATGCAGCAAGCTCTACCGAAAGCCGCATATATCGGATTTACAGGTACACCGCTGTTACAAGACGACAAGACTGAAAGTAAATTTGGCAAAATCATCCACTCCTACACAATGCAGCAAGCTGTGGAAGACAAAACAGTCACGCCACTCTTATATGAAGAGCGCGTACCAGATCTGAGCACCAACGATAAAGCGTTAGATGCGTGGTTTGATCGAATCACCGATAAGCTCACCGAAAAACAGCGCACCGACTTGAAGAGGAAGTTCGCTCAGAAAGGTCAGATCTATCAAACCGAGGGGCGAATCGAGCTTATTGCTCATGATATTTCGGATCATTTCCAAAACTTTAAGCGTCAGGGCTTAAAAGGTCAGCTTGCTTGTGACTCTAAAGCCTCTGCAATCCAATATAAGAAGCTTCTCGATAAAATAGGCAAGGTAACGTCAGTTGTTGCTATGTCTTCACCTGATACGCGTGAGGGGCACGATACAGTTGATGGGGAAAGCACGGATATCGTTCAGAATTGGTGGAAAGAGAATGTCCTCAGCTCTGATTTTGGTCAAGATGAAAAAGCTTACACCAAACATATTATCGAAGAGTTCGGTAAGGATGACGGCCCAGACATCATGATCGTGGTTGATAAGCTATTGACAGGCTTTGATGAGCCAAAGAACACCGTGCTTTACATCGATAAGCCATTGAAGCAACACAACCTGATCCAAGCCATAGCTCGGGTAAACCGTCTGCATCAGAAGAAAGAGTTCGGTTATCTCATCGATTATCGTGGCATTTTGAAAGAATTGGATGCCACTATTGCCGACTATCAAGATCTTGCCGAGCGTACCCAAGGTGGCTTTGATATTGAAGATTTAAAAGGTCTCTACAATCGTATGGATACGGAATACAAAAAACTTCCCGGTTTATACAGTGAGTTGTGGGCGATTTTTGCTGAAGTACCCAACAAACAAGATGGCCCAGCACTGCGTCAAGTGCTCGCTCCGAAAATTGATACCATTGATGGACAGCTTACCGATACCAACCAGAAGAAACGTGATGACTTTTACTCCGCACTAACGGCTTTTTCAAATTGCTTAAAAGTGGCACTGCAATCCGCAACTTACTTTGAAGATAAGAGCTTTGACGATAAGCGCGACCTCTATAAAAAAACGATCAAGTCCATGGCTGAACTGCGCAAGCAAGTTCGTGAAGATGCTGAAGAGACCATCGATTACGATGAGTATGCTGAAAACATCCGCACTATGTTGGACAAGCATATTGCAGGTGTTGAAATTGAAGAATCAAAAGGCGCTTACCTAGTTGGGAATATGGGTAAGGATGTTAAGCCTGAGCAACTCACCGACGATGAAGCTCGCAACCAAAAAGATAAGATCACAGGTCGTGTCACTAAAATGATCGAACAAGACCTTGCTGATGACCCGTATGCTCAAGAGTATTTCTCGAAACTACTTAAGCAAGCGATTCAGCAGGCAAAAGAGATGTTCGATGCGCCTGTAAAGCAATATCTGCTATTTGCTGATTTTGAAGAGCAGGTAAAAGAACGCGATGTGAAAGGCATGCCGACGGATCGCTTCTCAGAACTCGATCCTAAAATAAAACGACACGTACAGGCATTCTATGGTCTATTCCCTCATCACTTAGGGGAGCATGTTTTGTCAGAAGATGAGTGCTTTAACTATGCGTTGCAAATCGATGAGATCGTGACCGCCGCTGTTGCTGAGTTTTCAATTAATCCTCAAGAAATAGAAAATCAGATCCGACGTAAGTTAATCCCTGTGTTGTTCAAAGCGATTGGTATGGATAAGGCCCAAGCTATTATCACTGATGTTATAAAAATTACCCGCCTTGGCGTGTCAGGGCATCATTAATGACGTCGGTAAGCTCTAGTGAAGGCAACAAAGAAGAATACAGCTTTATCTATGGCGACGAAGCTTTGTGCTATTCAGTCGTCCGCAAGCCTCATTTAGACGGTAAGAAACGCAAAATCACCATCAAGGTTCACCCTAATTGTGAAGTGGTGATTACTGCCCCAGAAGATGCAGAGCGTAATGACATTCATCAAGCTGTGATGAAGCGTGCTTCGTGGATTTACGATGCATTGAAAGACTTCCGCAGTCACTTGGAATACGTTCAGCCTAAGCACTATGTAAGCGGTGAGATGCAGTTCTACCTTGGTCGTCGTTACGTATTAAAGATCGTGGAAGATGCCGAAGCACTACCAGCAGTAAAAATGACTCGCGGTAAATTACAGGTCACCTTAACTCGGTTTAACGATGACAAAACGGCCATGGTTCGAGCATTAGTGCGCAACTGGTACAAGGTACGTGCGGAGCGTATTTTCCATGAACGTCTATCTGAATTGCTGCCGCAAGCTACATGGGTTGATGGTATCCCTAGTTTTCGTGTTCTTCCCATGAGTAAACAATGGGGAAGCTGCTCGGCTAAAGGCAACCTGATGCTAAACCCACACCTCATTAAAGCTTCTAAAGAATGCATTGACTACGTTATTCTGCACGAGCTTTGTCACATCGCCGAGCACAACCACAGTGAGAAGTTCTGGCGCTTGCTGACTAGTGTTATGCCGCATTGGAAAGAAGTGAAAAGTAAGCTCGATGGCATGGCGGAGTTGTATTTGAATGAGTGATAATTCCGAGCTACTGGTTTAATAGGAAAGAAACTCAGACGATGTAAAACTTTCCTATATAGCTAAATACGCCCCAATTTGGGAAGAATTTTCCTATATAGCTAAATCAAAGGGTATGAGACATGGATAGAGCACTGCAACTATTGGCGACATGGGGCGCAACTGAGGTACAGGCGATCACAATTACGTCACGTGTTGATGATGCTTTACTGGAGCACATACATGAGTCCCTGTTAATGGCATTCAACAACCCGTCAAATCAACAGGGTTTTATGGGTAGGAAAAATAACAATTCGCCCTTTGATGGTTTGACACCGCTCGCATACATCGAACAACACCCAGAGCGAGCACGACAGGTAGCAGAACACATCCTATCCCTAGGAATGCCATGGTAAGTTAATGGAATAAATGCACACTTGAGGCTCGAAAAATGACTGACATACACAAAATGGTTCTACGGTTGTTTGGCCTCTGGGGGCTAGATGACAGTCAACAGTCTATTCTGCTGGATATAGTCAATGTAGATAAGTCTGCTAAAGCATCTCTACTACAGATATATGCCATGCTGAGGTTATTGTACCCAAACCACCCACTTCGTTATGAGTGGGTAACAAGGTATAACGCTCGCTTAGATGGCTCTAGACCAATAGATATAATGCTCACGGGGGCTAGCGGCATTGAACAAATAAGAAAATCACTTAAGGTGCAATTACTACGATGAAATTTCCAGAATTGAAAACACTAAAAATGGTGGAAAGTGCCGTTTCTACCGATTGACTCATAGCACATCGCAACACTTACCTATCCTTTACTAACTCATACACGATCTGACACTTTTACGGTGAATCGTGGAAGCTAACTAGATGAATAAAAGGCATCTTAGATCAACGAACGATACGAATCTGATTGCAATTGAAGTTGTTACACATCATCATAGAAAAATCTAACTATCTGATTTACGTTCTGTTATGGGAAAGAAAAAGACTGCTGTTCAAGAACCGAACATCGAACATAAAAACAAAACTCTGCATTATCGCTATGCTGAGTTAAAAAACTATGAGGGTGACTTTACCCTTGCAGACCTTGTAAACAAAGCTTTAGCGAGTCTTTCATTAGTAAAAAATCGCTATCAAATTATTAATGAAGACACACATGATCCAGAAGAAGATGACTACAAGAAGTCTCGTCTTTTTATCAACAATAAAGCTATCAGTTGGAACATCGTTTTTGGCGATTTGATGCGCTACTCTGATGGCACTAATAAATCTATTGTTACGATTGATGATAATGCTGAACATCTAGAAGTAGAATCAATCGCACCACCTGAAAGCAAAAAGGGCCAGCGCAGAGAATTTTTAGATTCTATTCTTTACTTTGGTATTTTCAAAAATCACCTTGCTATCATTCAATCGGCTGTTCTAAGAACATCTGAGCTTGAACGTCATATCAATTGGCTACTTCACGAAGCGGAAGTAATTGATAAAGAGTCTTATGTGCTCCTAACGACGAAAATCCCTGAAAAAGCGCAGAAGAAGCTCGAAGCTTCAGATACTAAAGTTCTTAAGATAGGCGCACCTTTGGTCGATTCGGTTAATAATCAACCCGTTAGTGATTTACAAGAAACATATAGTGAAGATCACAAGTTTGACGCTAAGAAAATATCATTACAACCTAAAGGCCTTGGCTTAAACTGGCTACTCAACGCTTTTGGCGATATGGAAAAGCTTAGATCATATGGCATTACTGACGAGGTTCTTTCTGAAGATGCAGTAAACGGGTCTAGCATCAATGTATCTCTAGAAATCTCATATAAGCGTAAAGCATCAAAACAGTCACAGTCTATAATCAACAGTGTATCGACAGCTATGAGACATGCTCATCCCGACGATATTTCAATAGATTACGGTAAGGTTGGGCGCTTAGTTGGTCGTGATTTGGTTCTACATAAACGACTAAATCTTCGTTATGTAGGTGGAGTTATGGACGCTCAAGACCTTTACCCTAAAGTTCGTGAATGGCTGATCGAGCAAATTTCAGTAGAGGAGTTGGATGCTGAGTAAAATGAGGGTCGTTGTTGCCCTTACTGCAAGTGTGACCGTTCTGTTTTTGTCTCTATTCATTTTGGGCGTGGAGGGAGCAGTTGTGCTTAAAGGAAAGCTCTATCTTTTAAATGCTCTATTATTGCCAATGATAGGTGTATCCACTCACATCAAAGGTAAATCTGACGCGCTTACTTCCATACAAGGTTTGCGTTCAAAAGATATGTCAAAGATCACAGCACACTCTACTGAGTTTAACCGTAGAATCTGGATGCTTTGGTTTGTCTACTTCATTGCGTTTCTGAGTTCCGTTTCAGTGACACTTCTTCCACTAACTACTGTCCACACATACTCTGGTGTTTGTTTCGTAATTAGTCTTTTCTCATTATGTTTTATCGCTTCAATTTCGCTCTATTCAACCGATCAGGCAATTCAAATCTTAACGATCCATCTGAAAACAAAAGCGATAAAAAATATTGAGAAGGAAGAGGCTTTAGAGCAACTAAAAGCAAAAGATGAACTCCCAGAAGATTTTAAGAACTACCTGAAAAAGCAGCGGGGTGAATTCTGAACGCCAAACAACGTACTTTGTTCGACCATTAGGCTAACAATTTCATCTACGATGCTACTCGTATTAGCATCGTCATTGTTGCCAATGCATCCAAACATGCTTTTCAACCTACTAATGCAGACTCCCGTAGTAACTCAGCCAGACATACCTTTCTCCTACTTACTTTTGTCGGAGACGTTATTGCCTTGGCGAATGCCTGTTCACTGCCCAGCCAATACATACTTTCAGACGCTCTTGTGTTAGCTGTGTATACCCACGACTTATCTATGAGTCGGTGATCTATGATGGGTGCGATTACTGTTGGGAATTGACTTCCTTGTGCTTTGTGCAATGTGATAGCATACGCGAGTTCCATATGATCCAAGATCTCCATCGTGATCTCAACGATTCGCCCTGTATCAATTTTCGCCCTAGCCAAGACACTTTTATTCTCCTTATCGTGGAGTTCAATAATCTTGCCTAAAGTCCCATTCTGTATGTCAATCTCATAGTTATTTCTTGTAAAGATGATTGGGTCACCCAACCTGAGTCCAATATCTTCAACTAGCCCTTCGGGAGATATGATCAAAAGTTTTTTTCCATAAGGGTTCGCTATTGCCTGACAAAGTTGGTTAACCTCGCTGGCAATCTTTCTTGTTGGTGATATGACTTGAACATCAGTACGGGCTTTCAACTTGAGATATAAATTGCGTATTTCGGTGATTG
>NZ_JBFRLK010000114.1:0-1607 GCF_041469805.1 Vibrio sp. 10N.286.48.C11
TATCTTCGTATAAGGAGGTGATCCAGCCCCAGGTTCCCCTAGGGCTACCTTGTTACGACTTCACCCCAGTCATGAACCACAAAGTGGTGAGCGTCCTCCCCGAAAGGTTAAACTACCCACTTCTTTTGCAGCCCACTCCCATGGTGTGACGGGCGGTGTGTACAAGGCCCGGGAACGTATTCACCGTGACATTCTGATTCACGATTACTAGCGATTCCGACTTCATGGAGTCGAGTTGCAGACTCCAATCCGGACTACGACGCACTTTTTGGGATTCGCTCACTATCGCTAGCTTGCTGCCCTCTGTATGCGCCATTGTAGCACGTGTGTAGCCCTACTCGTAAGGGCCATGATGACTTGACGTCGTCCCCACCTTCCTCCGGTTTATCACCGGCAGTCTCCCTGGAGTTCCCGACATTACTCGCTGGCAAACAAGGATAAGGGTTGCGCTCGTTGCGGGACTTAACCCAACATTTCACAACACGAGCTGACGACAGCCATGCAGCACCTGTCTCAGAGCTCCCGAAGGCACACCTGCGTCTCCGCTGGCTTCTCTGGATGTCAAGAGTAGGTAAGGTTCTTCGCGTTGCATCGAATTAAACCACATGCTCCACCGCTTGTGCGGGCCCCCGTCAATTCATTTGAGTTTTAATCTTGCGACCGTACTCCCCAGGCGGTCTACTTAACGCGTTAGCTCCGAAAGCCACGGCTCAAGGCCACAACCTCCAAGTAGACATCGTTTACGGCGTGGACTACCAGGGTATCTAATCCTGTTTGCTCCCCACGCTTTCGCATCTGAGTGTCAGTATCTGTCCAGGGGGCCGCCTTCGCCACTGGTATTCCTTCAGATCTCTACGCATTTCACCGCTACACCTGAAATTCTACCCCCCTCTACAGTACTCTAGTTCACCAGTTTCAAATGCAGTTCCGAGGTTGAGCCCCGGGCTTTCACATCTGACTTAATGAACCACCTGCATGCGCTTTACGCCCAGTAATTCCGATTAACGCTCGCACCCTCCGTATTACCGCGGCTGCTGGCACGGAGTTAGCCGGTGCTTCTTCTGTTGCTAACGTCAAGAGATAGCGCTATTAACACTACCCCCTTCCTCACAACTGAAAGTACTTTACAACCCGAAGGCCTTCTTCATACACGCGGCATGGCTGCATCAGGCTTTCGCCCATTGTGCAATATTCCCCACTGCTGCCTCCCGTAGGAGTCTGGACCGTGTCTCAGTTCCAGTGTGGCTGATCATCCTCTCAGACCAGCTAGGGATCGTCGCCTTGGTGAGCCATTACCTCACCAACTAGCTAATCCCACCTAGGCATATCTTGACGCGAGAGGCCCGAAGGTCCCCCTCTTTGGCCCGTAGGCATTATGCGGTATTAGCCATCGTTTCCAATGGTTATCCCCCACATCAAGGCAATTTCCTAGGCATTACTCACCCGTCCGCCGCTCGACGCCCATTAACGCACCCGAAGGATTGTTAGTGTCGTTTCCGCTCGACTTGCATGTGTTAGGCCTGCCGCCAGCGTTCAATCTGAGCCATGATCAAACTCTTCAATTTAAGATTTTGTGACTCAACGAATACTGACTTCAAAACTAATAT